>CAYIOH010000020.1:0-17798 GCA_964364975.1 uncultured Bifidobacteriaceae bacterium | reverse complement strand
TTGCCGTGGCGGCACAGCGATCAGAAATTTTTTGTCGCGGATATCAGCAAGGCGAAACGATTGTTAAGGTGGCAGCCCGAGCTGAATAAGCGGCGCGGCGTGCAACTGATGCTGGAGTGGGCGGCGCACATGTATGCCTGAACCATGGCGATGCGCAACCTTTTGCCGCGCCCATTCCGCAAAATCGGTGCACATGCACCTGCACCCGGCATTAAAATATCTTGAAGAAGGTGATGCTGGAAACGTACACTTTCGCGTATGCAAGTAATGATCCTGTGCGGTGGTATGGGTACCCGGCTGCGGGAGGAAACTGAATACCGTCCCAAGCCCATGGTGGAAATTGGCGGGCGTCCGATCCTCTGGCACATCATGAAGCTTTACGCGGCCCACGGCTTCAAAGAATTCGTGCTCTGTCTGGGCTACAAGGGAGACATGATCAAGGACTACTTCTTGAACTATGAAGTTCTGAACAACGATTTTACCATTACTCTCGGCGCCGCCAAAAAGATCGAATTCCACAATGCCCACACTGAAGAAGGGTGGAAAATTACGTTTGTTGAAACCGGCGCTGCCGCCATGACCGGGGCGCGTGTTTTGCGCGCTTTGCCTTACATCAGGTCGGACCATTTTGGTCTCACCTACGGCGATGGAGTTGCCAACATTGACCTGACCGCCGAACTCGCCTTCCACCGGGCGCATGGCTGCCAGTCAACGGTGGCGGCTGTGCGCGCTCCGTCGCGCTTTGGCGAGATGGTCATTGATGAACTGGAACATGTGAGTGATTTCCGCGAAAAACCGGACGCAGCGCCCGGACGCATCAATGGCGGCTTCTTCATTCTTAAGCGCAAGGGGTTGGAGCAATATCTGCAGCCTGCCGGAGAAAACCTGGTCTGGGAGCGCCAGCCTTTGGAATGTCTGGCTCGCAATCATCAGCTCAAGGCCTTCGACCACGGCGGTTTCTGGCAACCCATGGACACTTACCGCGAATTCGAGCTGTTGAACGAACTCTGGCGCTCTGACCGGGCGCCGTGGAAAGTCTGGTGATGTTTAATCAAGCCTTCCGCAACAAGTCGGTCTGGCTGTCGGGCCACACCGGGTTCAAGGGATCATGGCTGACACAATGGTTGCTGGAACTTGGGGCCACGGTGCATGGCTTCGCATTGGCGCCGGATCCTGAAGCGTCACTGTTCACTCAGTTGGGGCTGGCCCGGGACATCCAGCACGAGATTGCCGATATTCGTGACGCGGCGGCGGTGGCACAATCCATCCAGGGAACGCAGCCGGACTTTGTTTTTCATCTGGCGGCCCAACCGCTCGTGCGCCGTTCCTACGCGAAGCCGGTCGCGACCTACGCGACCAACGTGATGGGGACCACGCACGTTCTCGAGGCCCTCCGGGCGCTCGCCAAGCCATGTGTGGCGGTATTTGTCACCACGGACAAGTGTTACGAGAATCGCGAATGGGTGCATGCCTATCGGGAGGAGGATTCGCTCGGTGGACATGATCCCTACAGCTCAAGCAAGGCAGCGGCCGAAATCGCCATTGCCGCGTGGCGGCGCTCCTTTTTCAAGGGGCACGCTGTTCGCGTGGCGAGCGCTCGCGCTGGAAACGTCATTGGCGGTGGTGATTGGGCGGAGGATCGTATTGTGCCGGACTGCATCCGGGCGTTGCAGGCGGGACAGGCTGTTCCGGTGCGCAACAAGACCGCCACCCGTCCCTGGCAGCATGTGCTGGAGCCGCTCAGCGGCTACCTTTGGCTGGCTGCCTGTCTCGCGCGACCTGATGCCGCCGATGGCCAGCTCGCCTCCGCCTTCAACTTCGGCCCCGGCCATGACGCCAACCGGACCGTGGCGCAACTGGTGGCGGAAATTCTTTGCCATTGGCCGGGCGAGTGGGAGGACAAGTCCGACCCGCAGGCCGTCCATGAGGCGGGTTTGCTGCAACTCGCCACCGACAAGGCCAACGCACTACTTGGCTGGTTTCCGGTGTGGACATTTTCCGAGGCAGTGCGTGAAACCACTGCCTGGTATCGCCGGCATTCGCAGGGAACCCCGCCGCCCGAGCTGCAGCAATTCACCCGCGGACAGATTGCAGCCTACGTGCAACGCGCGGCGGCGCTCAAAGCTCCCTGGACGGTTTAACCCGCGCCATGCCATCCCCCGCCGAACTCAAATCCGAAATCCTCCGCCTCACCCGCGAATATTCCGCGTTGGTCCACCGCCCGAATCGTCCCGGCGGTGAAAACGCCGTTGCCTTTGATCCGGGGAAGACCGTGGTCCCGTATGCGGGTCGCGTCTTTACGGAAGACGAGGTCGAGGCGGCGGTCAACGCCACGCTGGATTTCTGGCTGACGCTCGGACCGGAAGGCGAAGCGTTCGAGCAGGAACTCGGCGCATTCCTAGGCGTCAAGCGCAGCATCCTTGTCAATTCCGGCTCCTCAGCCAACCTGCTGGCGATCTCGGCGCTGACCAGCGCAAAGCTGGGCGGGCGGCGGTTGCGTCCCGGCGACGAAGTCATCACTGTGGCGGCGGGCTTTCCAACGACCGTTGCGCCGATCATCCAAAACGGTTTGGTGCCCGTGTTCGTTGACAATGATCCGGTGACGCTCAATGGGCGCGTGGAACAACTCGAAGCGGCGTTGGTGCCCGGCAAGACCAAGGCCGTGATGATGGCCCACACGCTGGGCAATCCGTTTGATCTTGCGATTGTCACGGAGTTTTGCCGGAAACATGATCTCTGGTTGATCGAGGACAATTGCGACGCGCTCGGCTGCCGTTACGATGGGCGGTTGACGGGCACGTTCGGCGATCTTTCCACGCAATCCTTCTATCCGCCGCATCACTTGACGATGGGCGAAGGCGGCGCGGTGAGTATCGTGCGGGACATGAAGCTGAAGGTGCTGGTGGAGAGTTTTCGCGACTGGGGCCGCGACTGCTGGTGCGCCAGCGGCAGGGACAACACCTGCGGCAAGCGCTTCGGCTGGCAACTCGGCGAATTGCCCAAGGGCTACGACCACAAATACACGTATTCGCATTTCGGCTATAACCTCAAGCCCCTCGACTTACAGGCGGCCATCGGGCGGCAGCAACTCAAGAAACTGCCCGCCTTCGTGCAGGCCCGCATAGACAACTGGAATACGCTCCGGGCCGGGCTGGCGGACCTCGAAGATTACTTTGAATTCATGTTGCCCACGCACGCCACCGGATGGAGCCGGAGCCGCGGGTTCTCGTGGGACGCTTCCGGCCATCGCACCGGGTGTTCCTGGTTTGGTTTTATGATGTTGGTGCGCCCCACGGCCCCGTTCACGCGAAGTCAATTCGCGCAGGCGCTCGACGCGGCGCGGATCGGCAATCGCATGCTCTTTGGCGGGAACCTGGTGCGCCAGCCGGCCTTTGTGCAGTTGCGCAAGGACAATCCCGCCGCGTTCCGGGTGGTCGGGAACCTGGCGGGCGCGGACCGCATCATGAACGAAGCCGTGTTCATCGGCACCTATCCGGGATTGACGCGGGCCATGCTGGATTATGTCATCGCGACGGTGACGAAGCTGGCCAGAACACTGGAAAAATAGAACCGTAACGATGCAGTTGAAGCGAGCGAAACCAAAGATGGACACAGATGGACACCGATATAAACACGGCCACAAGCGTTCTGGTGAAACCCGAATCGGTTCACCAAAAAGTGAGAGAAATCCGCTCTGCGGAAGGGTTCCGCCATGCGCCTTCATCCGTGTCCATCTGTGTTCATCTGTGGTTACCATTGAATTGATACGGATAGAATGAACCAGCCATCTCATATTGGACCGCGCTGTCAATATTCCACTTTTAACCCGGAGTCAGGCGGGCGCAGGCGCGCAGGCGCGCAGCCGGCTCCGAACATCGCAGGTTCGCCGCCCAAGACCGCCGCATGAAGATTTTCCTCACTGGTGGCACGGGCTTCATTGGCAGCCACGTGCTGAAACAGGCGCTGGCCGCTGGTCACTCCGTGATGGCGTTGCGCCTGCCAGGCGAACAACCAAGAATCCCACTCCCGGCCCAGCCCAACTGGGTGGAAGGCTCGCTGGCGGATGACTGGAGCGCGAACCTTGCGGAGTGTCACGCACTCATCCACCTCGCGGCGGTTGGGGTCAGTCCGCAACCAGCAACTTGGGAGCAGTTATTCCAGGTCAACGTTGAGCAAAGCTTCAAACTCATTTCCAGAGCTGCATCTGTTGGGGTGAAAAGGTTGGTGCTGTGTGGTTCCTGTTTCGAGTATGGACGCAGCAGTGAGCGTTACGAGTTTATCCCGCCAGATGCGCCGCTTGAACCGACCAACGCTTACGCTGCTTCCAAGGCGGCGGCGACGATGGTTGCCTGGGCGCTGGCAGCGGAGGCCAAGCTGGAACTGCTCGTCTTGCGGCCATTTCATGTTTTTGGCGAAGGCCAGCATGAGAGTAATTTTTGGCCAGCACTCAGGGCGGCTGCCCTGGCTGGAGAAGATTTTCCCATGACCTTGGGTGAACAGGTCCGTGATTTTGTTCCGGTCGAGCAGGTGGCAGCAACATTTATTGAGGCACTCACCCGCACGGATTTGCGACCCGGTGAACCACGAATCGAAAACATCGGCACCGGTCAGCCGCAAACCCTCCGCAACTTCGCCGGGTATTGGTGGCAGGCGTGGAAGGCCAAAGGCAAACTGTTGCCCGGGGCGTTGCCCTACCGGGACAATGAGGTCATGCGCTATGTGCCCAAGGTGGAAATTGAGAAATGAGGACACCGGTGCGTGCAGTTCAAAATCCGGCAAATATTGGCCTGTGTGCCAATTTGTTCAGCCGAATTGGAGCGTTGTGCTGACCTTGGCCGGCAACTCATCCGAATAATGGTAAAAACCCTGCTTCGCCTGATGGGTCTGGATGAGGCCATCCTCATGACCGTTGCCGGCCGGGGGTGGTCGGTCTTGTTTGGGCCGGTGACGGTGTGGATCATCGCCCATTTCCTTTCGCCCGCCGAACAAGGGTTTTATTACACGTTTTCGAGCATCATGGCGGCCAGGGTGTTTTTCGAGCTGGGTCTCGGAATGATCTTGCTGTCCTTTGCCAGCCACGAAAAAGCTCATTTGGATTGGAATTCGGAGGGGCTTTTCGTCGGGTCCCCGGCGGCCTTGCAGCGTTTGGCCTCCTTGTTGAAAAAGGGGCTTCGTTTTTATTTCTGCGCCGCGCTGGGCGTCTATTTGGTCATTTGGCCGGCGGGACTTCATTTTCTTGCTTCCGGCCAGAGTGAAATCTCCTCGGGTTGGCGGGGGCCCTGGTTTTGGCTTTGTCTGGTGGCCGGTCTCAGCCTGCTTCATGCCCCCATGCTGACCCTGTTGGAAGGGTGCGGCTTGGTCGCAAAAATTGCCCGCGTTCGACTGATTTCGGCCGTGGCGATCACCCTGACTACGTGTACGGCGCTTTACTGTGGGGCGGGTTTATATGCGGCGCCCCTGGCGGCTTTGGCCAATTGGCTGGTGGAGTTGGGTTGGCTGGTGGGGGTTAATCGGCGCGTGTTGCTCCAGGTGCTGCGCACGCACGGACAGGAGCAGATCAGTTGGCGCCGGGAGGTCTGGCCCATGCAGTGGCGCATCGCCATCAGTTTCGTCAGTGGTTACTTCATGTATCAGATGTTCAACCCGCTCCTCTTTCATTATGTCGGACCGGTGGAAGCGGGACGCATGGGAATGAGTTCCAATCTGGTGGGCGCGGCCCTGACGATCGGGCTGGCCTGGATCAATACCAAGGCAGCGCCCATGGGACATTTGATTGCGCAGAAAAAGTGGCGGGAACTGGACACCCTCTTTTTCCGCTCCATGATCCAGTCGGTGGTCGTGCTCATTGGTGTCTTGGTCGCCATTTTGGGCTGCGTTCTGGTACTGCGCGCATTAAATCACCCGCTGGCCAGCCGCTTTCTGTCGCCGGTGCCGCTGCTATTCCTTGTGGTTGCGACGATTGCCAATCACTTGTTGTTTGCCATGGGGGTTTACCTGCGGTCGCACAAGCGCGACCCCTTGTTGCTGTTGTCCGTGTTGAGCGGGGTTCTGATTACGACTGGTTGCTGGCTCTTGGTCCAGCACGGAGGGGTGGTGGGAATGATGTCTTATTATGCGCTGGTGTGCTGGGTGGTCGGGGTGGGCTATGGTTCGTGGATTTTCAGGTCTTGCCGAAGGCGGTGGCATACCGAACCGTAATGACGGCAGGAAAAATTTATGAGCGCTGTAATCACATTTCTTCTCCCTTCGGAATTCCTGAACCAGGAATTGCCCGGATCGCTACAGGATGATTGGTCAAAATGCGGAGGAAGTGTTCACGGAGTCATATACGCCACCTATGTGGCGCTGAGGGAGAAACAAATAGATTGTCGCGTCTCGTCTGAAATTCCGGAGCGCGGAATCATTATCGCGCACCCCATCACACTGGCCCGACATAAACCCCTTTTCAGCCAGCAGCACTACATCGTATGCTGGCAACAGGACTTCCCTAGATGCGATTGGGCGCATCTGCATATCGTGATGAACAAAAACACGACTTCCCGCGCCAGCTTGCCGTTGTATGACGCCGCTCTCTGGCCAGGCCCCAGACACGTTCTACATTATATTCCCGAGCCAAAGCTCATTCCCAGGAATTCCTCCCGAGGTTCTGTTTTTGAGAACCTCGGGTATATGGGACAGGCCGATAATTTGCTGCCGGAAATCCAATCCCAGATGACCCGGCAGCGGATTGAAGCCATGGGCTGCCGGCTGTGCATTCATGATGCCGAACTCTCTCGGTCTGATTATTCGGATATTGACGCAGTGCTGGCCATACGCCCGGCGCGCCATGAACTGAAGCAAAAGTCCCCCCATAAGCTCTGGAACGCCTGGCGCGCGGGGGTGCCGGCCATCTTGGGGCCGGAGCCGGGTTTCCGGGATTATCGCCGTTCGGAACTCGATTACCTTGAGGCCGGCAATGTGGAGGAAGCGCTGGCGGCCATCCACAAGCTCAAGCACAACCCTGAGTTGCGCAGGGCCATGGTGGAGAACGGCCAGAAACGAGCCGCGGAATGTTCGGTGGAATCCCTGGTCGCGGAATGGCGAAGCTTCATCGAGGGACCGCTGCAACAATATGCTTCAAAATGGTTCGAGGGGCCTGCCTGGCAGCGGCAGGCATTCCACGCCGTGCGCGGCTTGCGGATGACATTAAGGAAAGTCCGTAACTCGTGGTTGAATAAGAAAGGTGTTGCGCATTTGGTATAGGCTTTTGTTTCAAAGCCCATTTTGTCAGCAAATGATACCATTTACGCCTGAAGATCGGTATTTCAACAGGTAGGGCGCGTCACCCCGAAACTGTCTCAAAACCACCGGGCAGCGATGTCTTCTCCCTCTCCTCCATGAAATGGAGGAGAGGGCCGGGGAGAGGAGGTGAGTTTTTCTTCAGAATTCCCCTCTCCTCGGTCCTCTCCCCATTCGTTCCTCATGGGGAGAGGAAGAAATCATCGGGTTTTGAGACGGTCACGGAGTGACGCGCCCCACCCGCACAACCGAACCACATGAACCATCGCTTTGAAAAACACTATACGCTTGAAGAAGCGCGGGCGTTGCTGCCGCAGGTGCGTTCGTGGCTCAAACGGCTCAACGAACTCCGCCACGAACTGGAGCGTTACGACAAGCGACTATCTTCGCTGATGAATCCCGGCCACGACGTTGGCGGCGACCTGGTCAACACCTGGATTCGCGCGCTCGCTGGGATGCAGGAAGTGCTGATGGAATTTCAGAAACGGGAAATTCAAATCAAAGACCTGGAACACGGGTTGGTTGATTTTCCGGCCATCATCGGTGGTCGGGAGGTTTTCCTGTGCTGGGAGCAAGACGAAGAAGACATCGAATTCTGGCACGACCTCGACACAGGTTTCGCCGGGCGCGAGCGACTTTAGGTTTGCAGGACAAACCACGGATTTTTCGAGCGACGGCGCGCACGGAGTGACACGCCCAACCTGTCTGTAACTTTCCCTCGACAAATCGTTTTGGCAGGCACAGGGTAAAAACCGATGAATCGAGATAGGCTGCAAAGTTTGCAGCTAACTTACTGTTTGCTCTATGGCGATAACACACGAACTACATGAACCTGAACGACATCTTGAAGGATAAGGGCATCGACCAGCAGCACGTCCTTGTGCTTCGCCATTGTTTTCCGAAGCAGCCTCAGCTTAACAAAGTAGTCCGCTGGCTGGCTGCAGAGAAACCGACCCTGTTTAACGCTATACAACAAAGCCATGCAAGAAAGGGTATTGAGGGGGCCGTAAGCCGTGCAAAATATGTTGCGTCATTTATCGGGCATGAACCAGGAAAAGCACTGTTCGTCGGTTTGTATTCCGTCAAAGGGGAAAGTCGGATTTCGCGTGAGCAGTTCTGGGGGAAAGCAGTTAACGTCCAGCTAAAGGATTACGGCGGGGGAGGATATACCGAGGAAGACCCTCGACCCTGGCACCTTTGGTTCGATCTTGCTTTGATGACCGATTTTTATCCTGATTGGAAGGGCAAGCTAATCGTTAACTGGCCGGGAAAAGAAAGGTCTTGGTACCGCTTGGCGCATCGCAACGTGATTCCCATCCATGCCATTCTCGAAGACAGCGCGCTCGACGGTGCAATGCCGAAGTGGGATGAAATAGATCTGAGGTGGGAGGAGCTTGGAATCCTCCCAACGCGATGGAAATCCAAACTCCGCGAATGGCGAGGTGTTTACTATATTTTCGACACTTCCGACGGGAAAGGCTACGTCGGTTCAGCTTATGGCGAAGACAACCTTCTCGGCAGATGGGAAAACTACGCTGCTACTGGGCATGGAGGGAATCGCCTGCTTCGGCAACGCGAACCCCGGAATTTTCGATTTACCATCTTGGAACTAGACGCGCCGAACAGAAACGCCAGCGATGTGCAACGACTCGAAGGTTCCTGGAAACAACGGTTACACACGGCGGCGCCTCAAGGTCTCAATGAAAACTAGGTGGGCTAAAACGTAGATAGGCTGTTTGACTACGCCATTTGATTTATGACCGCCAAAGAGCTTCAAGATAAGATTGAGAGGCATCGCAAAGAAATTGTGCGCATTCCGAAAGAGGAAGCCGCTGGCTCTGTGAATTTTTTGATTGCCGCACAGCAATCCGAGATTTTTGTCGCAGCTTCCCAGCTTGCCGAGCTTTCCACACGGCGGATTATTCGGCTCACTTGGTTTTTGGCTTTTCTCACGCTCGTCCTTGTTGGATTGACGATAGGATTGCTCATACTCACATATGTCCTTACAAAGCATCCATAGGACTGCTTCCACCATGGCGGATTAACGCTTTAAACTTTCAAGCAACTGTCGCGCTTCCTGAAAATTCGCATTTAACTCCACCGCCCGCTGAGCGGCCCGGCGGGCTTCGTCCATCCGACCCAACCTAGCCAGAATCGTCGCGCGCGCGTAGGGAATCTCCGGCGTGTTCGCGTCCAGCGACTCCGCACGGAGCAACGCCTCAAGTGCCAACTCATCTTTCCCCTGCGCCGAATACGCCAGACCGAGGTTGTACCACGCGCGCGAGTATTGCGGATCCAGCTCCACCGCTACCTTCAACGCGACGCCCGCGTCGGCGAGCCGGCCCACCTCGTTCAACGCCAGGCCGAGCTTGAAGCGATATTCCGCTTCGCGCGGCGCGAGGCGGCAGGCGGTTTGCAATGCGTCCACGGCTTCGCCGGATTTGCCGTCGGCGCTCAAGGCCACCGCCAGCGCGTGGTACAGCGGCGCGGAGTTCGTGTCCCACTTCACGGCGCGGCGGAAATAATCCAGCGCGGCGGCGAGGTCGCCACGGTCCATGAGAAACACGCCCATTTGCAGCGCACCGGCAGGCTGGTCGAGGTTGTGCCGCAGGTAGGCCAGCAAATCCGCGCCCGCCGGCGAATTGGTGTCCATGCTTTGATGCAACGCCCACGCCGCCTCGACGCGCACCGCGCGCACCGGGTCGTTGAGCCGCGCCTTGAGCGCCGCGAGCACCGACGGATTGCCGGACTGCGCCAAGGGTTCAAGTCCGCGCACCGCCATGACGCGGACGAGATCGTTGGTTTCGCTCACGCATGAGAGCAACGCGGCGGTCACCGCCGGCTCGGCGGACCAATGTTTCAACAGGTTCGCGGCGACCGCGCGCCAGAACGAATTCGTTTCGCTGTGCACCATTTTCAACAGCGGTTCAACCGCCGCGCGGTCACCGGCGCGGGCCTTGGAAATCGCACGGGCGCGGAGTAGCACCGCATCGTTTGTGCGTGGGCCGTACCACTTCACGATGGCGTCGAGCGACCAGTCGGCGCTGCGCTCGGTGTGGCAGCGATTGCAGGCGTTCGGGATGCCGAATTCCCTGGTCAACCGCGGGTCGGGCACCGTGAAGCCGTGGTCATGCCGCGCGTGGCGTTGCATATAGACCGTCTGCGGCATGTGGCACTCCGTACAAAAATCGCCACGCTCGCCGACTTTGTGACGACTGTGGGTGGCGAGGTCAATCTTGGGCGCGGTGTTGGGCAGCGCGCCGTGGCAGACCATGCAAAGCAGGTTGCCGGGGACGCGCGGTTTGGACGTGTGCGGCTCATGACAATCGCCACAGCGCACCCCTGCCGCGTGCATCTTGCTGCCGAGAAACGCCGTGAACTCATAATCCTCGTCGTGGATCTGCCCATCGGGATAAAACAAGTCCGTTTCGTCGGGGATGGTGAGTTGATGATGGTCGAAAAACTTTTCGCCGGGCCGGAAATCGCCGGTCAACTCGGCGCGACGCGAGTGGCATTGGGCGCAGGCTGAAAACATTTCCTCGCGCTTGATCTTGCGCACGGTTGGGTCGCCAGTTTTGTTCGGATGCTTCGCCTGCCACGCGTTGTGGTCGGCCATCGGCCCGTGGCACGCCTCGCAACCCACGCCCATTTCAGCCATCTTGGTCGAGTAGGTGTCCGTGTGTTCATCAAAGTTTTTCCGCAGGCGCGTGCTGTGGCAGGTGGCGCACATGTTGTTCCAGTTCATGCCTCGTCCGGTCCAGTGCCCCCACTCGCCAGGCTGGCGATCCTCCTCGCCGTAAACATCAAACCAGCCGGGATGATTGGGATCAAAGCAAAGTTCGCCCGCCTGCAAACGCCCGTCGCCAAACGGAATCAGGAATTGCCGCACCGGGTCCACGCCAATGACGCGCGTGACTTCGAAAGGTTGATTGGTTCCGGCCGGTCCTCGCGTGACGAGTTCGAATTTCCCGTCAACCAACCGGGCTTGGGAGCTCTGCGAACCATGCGAGATGCGGTGCGGCGGATCGAACGCGGGCTTGTCCAAAGCCGCCTCCACCTTGCGTTCCGCCAACGCGTGATGGGAACGTTCCCAATTCTGATACGCCTCCTCATGGCAGGACTTGCAGGTGGGCGACGTGCCATAAGTGGCGAAAAGCGTGGCGTCGTCTTGCCGGCCGGCAGGTGTCGGGGCGCGGGACTCTGATTGTTCGGCTCTGGCCTTGTCGCGTTTCGCAGTCCGGTAAACACCGGCGATGCCCAGCACAAACACCACGACGATGAAAACGCCGGCGAGAGCGTATTTCGCGACGGGTGGGGCTTTTCTTTGGTCAGATTGCTTGGACACGACGGCGGATTGTTAGCAGACGGATCGTGATTTGTGGACAAAGAATTTTCCGAAGGCAAAAACTTCCAAACGATAAGTCGCCTGTTTGAAAAGCCCCCTGACCCACGACGGACTGGGTTTGGAGTTCTGCGTTCACGTGATCCGCTAGCCACACGCCGCCCGCGCGCGAACGCGAGACCGGAAATATTCCGATCGTTTCAAGAAAGGCGGAAGATCTCCGCAGCCGAAGAGTCTTCGGACAACGACAAACCCGCCTCAGCGTTGATCAGCAGGTTTGCGATTCATGGCCATGAAGTAAAGCACCGGCACGGCCATCCGGCTGATGAGGAGCGAGGCAATTTCTCCGGCCATGAGCGAAATAGCGAGGCCTTGGAAAATCGGATCGGCGAGGATCACACTCGCGCCCACGACCACCGCCAGCGCCGTCAGCAGCATCGGACGAAAGCGCACCGCGCCGGCATCCACCACGGCTTCGGCCAGCGGCATGCCCTCTCTCAATCGTTGTTCGATGAAGTCCACGAGGATGATCGAATTGCGTACCACGATGCCCGCGCCGGCCATGAAGCCGATCATCGAGGTTGCGGTAAAGAATGCGCCCATTGCGCCGTGCGCCGGCATGATGCCGACGAGCGAAAACGGAATCGCCATCATCACGACCATCGGCGTGAGGAACGACCGGAACCAGCCGACCATTAGCACATAGATCAACACCAGACACGCGGCGAAGGCTGTGCCGAGGTCGCGGAATACTTCGATGGTAATATGCCATTCGCCATCCCACTTGATGGCCGGTTCGTGGTCGGTGAACGGCTGGACGGCGTTGTAAATCTTCACTGCCGTAGCAGCCGACGTCAGTCGGCTCTGATTATTTGGGATTTTAGATGGAGCGGACTCACGTCCGCTGCTACCAACATTGATGAAGTTGCCTGCATCGAGCTTCGCAATTGCCTTGTTCATCGCCTGAATCGCATACACGGGGCTTTCCACCACGCCCGCCACGTCACCGATGACGTAGGTCACGGGTATGAGATTTTTGTGATAGATGCTCTTGTCGGTGATCGTGTGTTCAATCGTCACCAGTTCGCGCAACGGGATCAGCGGCGGCGCGCCGGTGGCGGAGCCGGGCTCGGGCAGCGCGTTGGCGTCGCCGGAACGCACGCGCAAGGCGAGCAATTCTTCCGGGCTGGTGCGGCTGGCGAGCGGCAGTTGCAGGACGATGTTCACGTCTTCCTTCTCGCGCGGCACGTGGAGCAAATCCACCGATTGCCCGCCGACAGCGATGGCAAGCGTCTGCGAAATCGTTTCCGCGCTGATGCCGTGCAACGCGGCCTTTTCCTTATCAATCACGAAACGCACTTTCGGTTGGTCGGCTTCGATATACCAATCCGTGTCCACCACGCCGGGCGTGCTCTTGAAAATCTCAATCACCTTTCGCGCAAGGGCGTGGCGGCTTTCCTCGTTCGGCCCATAAACTTCCGCGACGAGCGTTTGCAACACCGGCGGGCCGGGCGGCACTTCGGCCACCGCCACGCGCGCGCCGAATTTCGACGCAATCTTTGCCACGCGTGGCCGGACGCGTTTGGCGATATCGTGGCTCTGTGCCTTGCGTTCGCCTTTGGGCACAAGGTTGACCTGAATGTCGGCCACGTTCGCGCCGCGGCGCATGAAGTAGTGGCGCACCAGCCCGTTGAAGTTGAACGGCGACGACACGCCCGCGTAAATCTGGTAGTCGGTCACCTCCGGCTCGGTGCGGACGGCGGCGGCGATCTCGCGCGCGGCCTGCGCGGTGCGCTCCAGCGCACTGCCCTCGGGCATGTTGAGGATGATTTGGAACTCGCTCTTGTTGTCGAACGGCAGCATCTTCACCTTCACCCAGCCGATGCCGACGAGCGCCATGGCGACGAGCAGCAAGCCCACGATGCTCGCGAGAAATATCCACCGCCACTTCGCCTGGGCAATGAGCGGCCCCATGAAACGGCGGTAGAGCTTGGTGAAGAAATCCTCCGGATGCTCGGAATGCAGATGAGGTTGATGGGCGTCGGTCGCGCTGGCCGTGCCTTCCGTGAGGTTGGAATATTTTCGTCCCCAGCGTAGCACACGGATGCTCGCCCAGGGCGTGACGATGAATGCGATGAGCATGGACCAAAACATCGCCGCACTCGACCCAATCGGGATCGGTCGCATGTATGGACCCATCAGTCCGCCGACAAACGCCATCGGCAACACCGCCGCGATCACCGCGAACGTGGCTAGAATGGTGGGGTTGCCGACCTCGTTCACGGCATCCACCGCGATGTCGCTCCATTTGCGCCCTTTGTTAAATGATAGATGAAAGTGGCGGACGATGTTCTCGACGACAACGATGGCGTCGTCCACGAGAATGCCGATGGAAAAGATCAGTGCAAACAGCGTGATGCGATTAAGCGTAAAGCCGTAGAGATAAAACACGAGCAATGTCAGCGCGAGCGTCGCCGGAATCGCCACGCCGACGACACCGGATTCGCGCCAGCCGAGGGTCAGCCAGATGAGCACCATAACGCCGACCACCGCAATGCCCATGTGCAGCAGGAGTTCGTTGGATTTTTCCGCCGCGGTTTCGCCGTAGTGCCGCGTGATGGAAACCGACACGTCGTCGGGAATTACCCGGCCTTTGAGTGTTTCAACCTTGCGGAGAACCGCGTGAGCAACGGCGATTGCATTCGCACCCGGGCGCTTCGCGACGGAAAGGGTGATGGCGGGTTCTTCACCTGCTCCCTGCCCCATTCCGAACAACACATATTGCCTCGCCTCTTCCGCGCCATCCTTGATGTCCGCGACTTCACGCAGGTAAACCGGCTTCCCGCCATATACGCCGACGACTACGTTGCCAACGTCCTCGGCGTTTTGCAGAAACGCGCCAGTCTCGATGACGACTTCCTTGTTCTCGCTAGTCAGTCCGCCCGCAGCGAATTGTTTGTTCGCCTGGCGCAACATCGGAATCAAACCGGCGGGACTGAGATTGCGCGAGGCGAGTTTCGCCGGATCGAGCAAAACACGCACCTGGCGTTGGGCGCCGCCGATCAGTGTGGTTTCGGCCACGAGCGGGACTTGTTTCACCGCGTCGTCCACTTGCGCGACCAGACGGCGGAGCGTGAGATGATCGTAACGCGCGCTGTGAAACGTGAGCGCGAGGATTGGCACGTCGTCAATGGATTTGGCCTTGATGAGCGGTTGCGAGACGCCGTGCGGGATTCGGTCGAAGTTCGATTGCAGCTTCTGATTCAGCTTCACGATGCTGCGTTCCATGTCCTCGCCGACCTTGAAGCGCACGATCACGAGGCCCTCGCCTGGGCGCGACGTAGAGTAGATGTATTCGACGCCGGGAATTTCCCAGAGCAGCTTTTCCATCGGGCGCGTGGCGCGTTCCTCGACTTCCTTGGCGCTGAAGCCGGGCATCGCAACCAGCACATCCACCATGGGGACTTTGATCTGTGGCTCTTCCTCGCGCGGCAGCATGATAACCGCGAACGCGCCGAGCAGAATGGACGCGATGACGATGAGTGGCGTGAGTTTGGAATCAATGAAGGTGCGCGCAACTTTGCCAGCAATGCCGAGCGATTCGCTCGCTGATGCCCCGGAATCGGCTTTCATGGCTTGATGGTCAGCGGTTGCCCATCCATCAATCCCGCCGCGCCTTCGGTCACGATTTTCTCTCCAGCCTCAACGCCGGAAACCACTTCGATTTCGCCGCCGATGCGCTTGCCGGTTTTGACGAGGCGAAGTTGCGCCTTGTTATCGCTAACGACGAAGACGATCTCCATTTGTCCGCGTTGAACCACGGCGGCAGCGGACACGCGTAACGCAGTGGTTTCGCCCACAGGCATCGCAACCCGGCCAAATTGTCCGGCGCGTAACCCCAGCGGGTTCGGTAAATCGAGTTTAACGAGGAAGGTGCGACTGCCGGGATCGGCCGCGGGAGCGATCTCGCTCACGATGCCTTCGAGTTCGGCTTCAAGCGCCGAAATGCGAACCGGCAGTTTGTCGCCCAGCGTGAGCCTGCCGACGACGGCTTCGGGCACATCGGCTTCGAGACGAAGCGCAGTTGAATCTTCCATGTCCAGCAGCGGCTTGCCGGGCGTGGCGAGGTCGCCGACATCGGCATGCTTGCGCGTAATGACGCCGGCGAAGGGCGCAACGACTTTGGTGTAGCTCAACATTGTCTCTGCTTCGACCAAGGCGGCCTGAGCCACGCGGGCCTTGGCTTGCGCGTTGTCGTATTCGGCCTGCGCGAGAATTTTTTGCTCCAGCAGCAAGCCAAAGCGCTTGAGGTCGGCCTCGGCTTGTTGCCGCACCGCGACCGCCTGTTCGACGCGCGCCTGGATTTCACGCGCATCAATCGTGGCGAGCAGTTCGCCCGCCTTCACCTGCTGACCGGGCACGACCAGCATCTGGTCCACCTTGCCGCTGACCTTGGCTTCGATGACCGACCGCAACTTCGCGCGCACCGTGCCCACCACTTCCTCGGTGGCGACGCGCTTTTTACTTTCAACAGTCTGGATGCGAACGGCGGCGGCAGGGAGCGACGCCGATCCGGTGCGTTCACCTTTGTGCCCGCATCCCACCAAGAGGAACGCGAGCAAGAACCCGGTTATGATTTGAGGTTTGGTTTTCATGAAAATCGTCGCCGTGCGTTCCGCCCAAGGTAGGGCGGGCAGTCCCCTGCCCGCCGCCCATCGTTCAACATGCGCCGGCGCGCACGGAGTGCCGCGCCCGACCGGGCTTCATGTTTGTTTCGTCTCGCAGCAACTTCCCGCCTCGCGACCCACGCCGCATTTCTTGAGGATGATTTCCAACGGGCAGAAGTCGGTGAACGAGGATTGGAGCAGGTTGAACCCGACGAACGCGGTGAACCAGAGCCAGTATGGGCTGTGATAGTGCGCGAGGACGAGGCTGAGGAGGACGAACGCGCCGGCGAGCCGGCGGATGATCATGTGCATTTTCATGGTGTGGGTTGGGGTTGGGAGTTCAGCGAAAACTGTTAGCGATCAGCGCGCCAAGCACTGCGCCGTATATCGTGCTGATCACGGGGTGGCTCGTCAGCGGACACGTGCCGGTCGAGCAACCGATAAACTTATAGTAGGCGAAACCTAGTCCGCCACCCACTACCGCGCCAACGACAAATTTCAGAATCATAACCATCTGCTTCTAATGAACCGCGAAGCCAGAAATAGTTACAAGTTTTTTCTATGGCAAGAGTCGTGTGCAAAAATATTCAGGCGGCGGGGTGTTCGTTTGCGGCTATCGGGGGTCGAACCGATACGTTACACCGGCGCGCGTTGGGAATTCGATGAACCGCGACGACCCGTCGGCTGAAGCGATCTCCTTTCCACCCCGATCGGTCACGGCGACGGAGCGGCCGGGCCAGGGATGAACCACACGGCACTGGCCGTCAACGAGGCTGCGGATGAGCACGTCGTTGATCTCGCCGTTCCGGCATTTCGCCGACACTCGGAATCCGCCCTCGGCGGCGAAATTTTCGATCGCGAGTTCCTGATCCGGCGGCACGGCCGGGAAAAGCCAGATCGCTTGATACGACTGAAGCAGGTTTTCCACGCCGAGGTTGGCGCCTTTGCGGTGCAGGTCATGGCGATACTTTCAAGCGCACGCAGGCGGCCTCCTGGTCGTTGCGCACGAGCAGCAAGTCGCCCGCGAGTGCGATGGGATTCCAAGTTTTGGAACCAAAGACTCGGAAGCGCGCAAGTTCGTTCGGCGCATCAGGTGTTGGCCGCAGGAGAACGAGTTCGCCGGATTCAGCCATGAGCAGGTAGAGGTCGCCGACGAGCAATCCCTGGCCGTGGCCGAAGCGACCCTCCTTCCATCGTTGCGAGCCGTCCTTCAAATCCACGCACGCGAACATGCCGTCGTCAAGCCCGAAGAGGCAGCCGTCGCGGACGAAGATGTGCGCGAACTTGGATTTCATCCGGATGGATTTCCACAGGCGCTGCGCCGAAAGTTTGCCCGCGGCCTCGCGTGAAATCTCGATCAACTCCGCGCCGAATCCATAGGCGCTGGAAAATACGACGCGGTTACTCCCGGCCACGGTTGGCAAGGCGCAGACCACGTCGCTGCTTTGCCACGGCAGCTCCCAGAGCATCGCACCGGTGGCGGGATCGTAGCCGGAAATTGTGGGACGCGT
>CAYIOH010000019.1:0-18580 GCA_964364975.1 uncultured Bifidobacteriaceae bacterium | reverse complement strand
TGGCGTTCGGGGTGCTGATCGTGACCCCGGCGCGGCCACTCTGGCCTGCTCAAACCTTGCTTTCCCGGTTCGCGAAATCACAGCCGGAGAGCCGGCTGCTTCGACGGGCGTCAAGCGTTTACTCGGTTTATTCTGCGCGGCCAGACTCATTGGCAGATGTTCGCGCGCTGCTGCCAAGGGACACTTCAGTGGTTGGATTCATCGGGACCGGCGACGACATGGATATCTCTTTGTGGCGACCCTACGCCACTCGAAAGGTGGAGCACTTCACCTTGGAGGATTCGGCGGACCTGATTCGCAAGCGGCGGGTTGAGTATGTGGTTGTGGGCGGACTGAATCTGACGCTCGAAAACAAGACGTTGGAGTCATGGTTACAGGAAACCGGCGGAGAGTTGATCGCCACAGTGGTGGCCGTTGTGAAAGTCAGCGAGGGGCCGCAACCTTGGTATGTCGTGCGCATTCCCGCGTCACCACGCGCCGACACAGGGACGATTCCGTCCTGGTTTCAGTGAATTTGTTGTTTCGGTGAATTTGTTTGAATTGAACAAGGCGTTTCGTTATTAATTACCAGCGATGTATGCAGACGCAGGAACAAAATCCAAATAATCCGTCCGCGCCCGAGTCCAGGATGAGTCTCGTCGAGGAGCTGGCCTCAACCTGGCGGCAACTGCCGGACAAGGCGATATTCCTCTTGTTGCTGGCGGCCTGGTTGCTTCTATTTCATTTTCTTGGAAACGGGACGCTAGGCTACATCAACACGCCTTCGCTGCTCAAATGGATGTACACGGCCTACACGCTGAAAAGCCCCATTGCGGATGACGGCCATGGCGTTTTGATTCCGTTCGTGGTGGTGGGTTTGTTGTGGTGGAAGCGCAAGGAGTTGCTGGTTCTGCCCCTGCGCCTCTGGTGGCCGGGTTTGTTGCTGGTGGTGGCGGCGCTCTTCGCGCACGTCGTGGGCTACGCGGTTCAGCAACCGCGCGTAAGCATCGCCGCCCTGCTCGGCGGTATTTATGCGCTGACGGGATTGGTGTGGGGCCCGGCGTTCTTGCGGACGAGTTTTTTCCCGTTCTTTCTATTTGGCTTCATGGTGCCACTGGGGTCGCTGACCGAGCCGGTCACGTTTCCGCTGCGTCTGCTGGTGACCAAGGCGGTCGCGCTGATTTGCCAACATGTGCTGGCGATTGACGTGGTGTGCAGCGGCACCCAATTGGTCAACGGGATGCACACCTACCAATACGATGTGGCGCCGGCGTGCAGCGGCATTCGGAGTTTGGTGGCCATCACGGCCATGGCCATCATCTACGCCTTCACCATCTTTCGAACCGGATGGCAGCGAATGTTGATCCTGGCCAGCGCGATTCCGCTGGCGTTCATCGGCAATACCTTTCGCATGTTGGTGATCGTGCTGGCGGCGGAGTTTGGGGGGCAAAGTGCCGGCAACAAGGCGCATGAGAGTTCATTTTGGAGCCTGTTGCCGTACGTGCCGGCGATTCTTGGTCTGATCTTGCTCGGCCGTTGGTTGGAAAAATTTTCGGAACAGAAGCCGAAGGCGGACAAGCCGGCGGACGGAGGTTTGAAAGCGGCATGAACAAGCAAAAAATCATCCTCTTGCTGGTGACGCTGGCCTTGCTGGGCGGCGGGGCCGGCGTTTTGGCCCGCATGAAAACCAACCAGCGGCTCGGGCCGCCAGGCGTGAAGGGCGAGCCGTTGGCGGGCGGCAGGAATCTTCACGTGCTGTTGCCGGAACGCGTGCTGAATTACGAATCGGAGGAAATTCCGCAGGAGGGGCTTGTGACCAACACCCTGCCCGCCGATACCAGCTATGGACAGCGCCGCTACACCAACAAGGAGAACCCGAACGACTGGCTGCAACTGACCGTGGTGTTGATGGGTTCGGATCGGACCAGCATTCACAAGCCTCAGTATTGCCTCGAAGGCGGGGGCTGGAAGATTGACAGCGCCGCTTCCTCGGAGACGAAGATCCCCATGGAACGCCCGCAACCCTATGAACTGCCGGTCATCAAGTTGGTGGCCACACGCACCGTCCAGAACAAGAGCGGGCAGCCGCTCACGCTCCGCGGGGTTTACGTCTATTGGTTCGTGGCGGACGGCGCGCTGAGCGGCGACATGTCCGGCCGGGAGCGCATGTGGTGGATGGCCAGGCATCTTTTGCAGACGGGCGTGCTGCAACGCTGGGCTTACGTTTCGTGTTTTGCTGTTTGTTTGCCGGGACAGGAGGACACCACATTCGAGCGGGTGGAAAAATTCATTGCCGCCGCCGTGCCGGAGTTTCAACTGACGCCGAAGGCCGGAGAACCCGCCACGGCCCGGCCATGACGTGTCTGGCCCAATTCAAAATCGCCGCGCACTTGAAACTGGCGGCGAGTGCCTTGCCGATGACAATTTGCTAAACTGTTACCGGATCGGGCAACCATTCTTACATGCTGCGTCGAGATCGTCAGGTTCGGATGCAAATCCATCAATTGATGGATGCGTGCCTGTTTGCGGCGAGCTTTTGGCTGGCGTACGCATTACGGTCCAACCCGACGATCGTTGAGTGGCTGAAGCTCCCGCCTCCGCCCAAGGGGCTGGAGTCGCTTTTCTGGTTCTACCTCATCCTGATTCCCGCCGCCCCGTTGGTTTTGGAATCACAAGGTTTCTATGACCGGCCGATGATCAGTTCGCGCCGCGCGACGCTCTGGCCGCTGTTCAAAGGGTGCTTCTTAATCACCGTGGGTTTGATTCTGGCGTTCTTTTTCCTGAAGCTCAGCGTGGCGCGCACGATGGTGATTTGGTTCGGATTCATCAGCTTTGGACTGGTGTATTTGAAGGAGGAAATCGCGCGGTGGATGGTCCAAAGCAAGCTGTCCCAGCACATGCGGCGCTTCATCCTCATCGGCGCGAGCGAGGAAACCGCGCGCCTGCGCGACGAGTTGCGGGCGCACCCAGAAATTAATATGAAGATCGTGGCTGAACTGGACTTGAACCAGACGCCGATCAGGACGCTGATAAACCTGCTCCACGACCTCTCGGTCAACGGCGTCATCGTCGGGGCCCGGCACACCTACTTCGAGCAGGTCGAGGCCGTCATTAAGGCCTGCGAAATGGAAGGGGTCGAAGCCTGGCTGGTGGCGGATTTCTTCCGCACGCAGATTTCGCGAACGAGCTTCGATGATTTCTACGGCCGGCCGGTGATGGTGTTCCGCACCACGCCGGAAGCTTCGTGGCAAAGCGTGGCGAAGCAGATTGTGGATTATGTCGGAGCCCTTGCCGCGTTGCTTCTCCTGGCGCTGCCGCTGGCGCTGGTGGCGCTGCTGATCAAGTTGAGCTCCCCCGGACCGGTGCTGTTCCGCCAGATGCGCTCGGGGCTGAACGGCGCGCCTTTTACGATTTACAAATTTCGAACCATGGTCACCAATGCCGAGCAGCTCAAGCACGAATTGGAGGCCATGAATGAAATGCGCGGCCCGGTCTTCAAAGTCAGCAAGGATCCGCGCATCACGCCTCTGGGTAAAACCCTGCGGCGCTACAGCATTGACGAACTGCCCCAACTGTTCAATGTGCTGCGGGGCGAGATGAGCCTCGTCGGCCCACGACCGTTGCCGGTGGACGAAGTCCGGCGCTTCAACGACCTGTCCCACCGCCGCCGGTTGAGCGTCAAGCCCGGCCTCACCTGCCTCTGGCAGATCAGCGGACGCAACCAAATCGTGGAATTCAAAGATTGGGTCCGGCTCGACCTCGAATATATTGACAACTGGTCGTTCTGGCTGGACCTGAGGATTCTGTTCCGCACAATTCCCGCGGTGTTCCTGGGAACGGGGGCGAAGTGAAGACCGTTGAAGCGGCGAACATTTACAGGTTATAAATGGAAGCTGCACTTTTTGAGCGGCCTGACTTCTCAACGCGCAACCCTTTAATCATGAAACGAAACCAACCCACCTCCGTCGTCACCGGTGCCGCGGGATTTCTCGGCTCGCACCTCACTGACCTGTTGCTGGCGCGTGGACACAAGGTCATCGGCATTGACAACTTCATTACTGGCAGTGTGGACAACTTTGCGCACCTGGGCGGCAATCAAAATTTCAAATTCATCCAGCAGGATGTGACCGAATTTCTGTTTCTCGACGCGCCGGTGGATTACGTCTGGCATTTCGCTTCGCCCGCCAGCCCGGTGGATTACCTCGAATTTCCGATCCAAACGCTCAAGGTCGGCTCGCTCGGCACACATAAGGCGCTTGGCCTGGCGAAAATCAAGAACGCCCGCTTTCTCCTCGCCTCGACTTCTGAAATCTACGGCGACCCGCTCGTGCATCCCCAGACCGAGGAATATTGGGGAAACGTGAACCCCCTCGGCCCGCGCGGCTGTTACGACGAGGCCAAGCGCTTTGCCGAGGCGCTCACCATGGCGTATCACCGCGAGCATGGCGTCCAGACCCGCATCGTGCGGATCTTCAACACCTACGGCCCGCGGATGAGACTGCACGATGGTCGCGTGGTGCCGGCGTTCATCAGCCAGGCATTGAAGAACAAACCCCTTACCGTCTTCGGCAACGGCACCCAAACCCGCAGCTTCTGCTACGTCTCGGATCTGATCGAAGGCATCTATCGCCTGATGCTGAGCAACCGCGCGCTGCCGGTGAACATCGGCAACCCGACCGAAATGACCATGCTCCAGTTCGCGCGGGAAATCATCCGCGCCACGCGTTCACGCAGCAATATCGTTTTCAAACCCCTGCCACAGGACGACCCGAAACAGCGGCGGCCCGACATCACGCGCGCGCGCAAACATCTGCGCTGGGAACCGAAAGTGCCACTGGCTGCCGGACTGGTTAAGACCATCGCGTATTTTCGCGGGAAGGTGTGAGGCGCACCTGCGCCTGTCCTTCAACCCCGGTTCTACGGGGCCGGGAGGAGGACTGCGCCGCGTTCCAAAGGTTGAAATCGCGCGGCGCGCGGCCGAAACGACGGAGTTGCTTGGCTTGCACGGCTGTCTCGACCGAAAACCGGGGGAACTTTCCGGCGGCCAGCGTCGGCGCCTGGCGCTGGGCCGCGCGCTCGTGCGGCGACCGCAAGTGTTGCTGCTCGACGAGCCGCTCTCAAACTTCGACGCCCCGGTGCGCCGTGAGTTGCGCCGCGAACTTCCCCACCTGCACCGTGAACTGGCGCTGACCATCCTGTACGTGATGCATGATCAAGTTGAGGCCATGGCCCTGGGCCGGCGCGTGGCGGTGATGAACCACGGGGCCATCAAGCAGGTTGGCCCGCCGGAAGAATTGCGCGCCCGGCCCGCCGCGCCGTTCGTGGCCGCGTTTTTGGATCCAAGCCCGCTTAAACCGTTCATCGCGAATGACCCGATTCCCGTGGATCAAAGCCGGCTGGAAAACAATTCTGGATTACCCGAACGAATATGGTATTCAAAGCGGCGGTCGGTGCGGCGGTTGGAACTACAGCGGCATGGAAAACGCGCTGCTGGAAAGCCAGAACGCCGCGACCACCATGCATTCCCTGAGATGAGGAAATGTACATGAACCAAACGAAGTTCAATCCCGAAGCCTGTCACCGCGCCTTTGGCGAGCATGTCGCCGGCATCTACGGTTGGCCGACCGAGAATGCAAGGCTGGATGAGCGCCTCGTTTTTTGCCTGCGGCTGGTGGCTGAAACCGGCAATCTCACATTCAGCAAACATCTTCTCGATCTCGGACCGGGCCTGGCGGCTTTCGGGCCGGCGGCGTGTGCCTCCACCAGATGCCAGAAGGCCAGCATTTGACCGACCGCTGTACCCGCACGCAGCTTGCTGCCAGGAATACGGAGGCGAAGCGGCCAAGCAGGGAAAAACTGGCAAAACATGCTTGCGCCCGGGGGGACAAGAGGCAGAAAATTCCCGCCAATGAACTCGATGGAAAAGCAATTCTCCGTGAACCGCGGAGCGTCAAAAAGCAAATTCCTGTCAGTAGTAGTTCGTCACGCAGAGCGGCGTGAGCGCCGGACGATGGGGCGGCTGGAATTATGGCGGCATGAAGGACGCGTTGTTGGATGGAAAGGCGGCGGCCGAAATGGTCGGTCGGTGATTGAACCAGAGATGCGAGCGCCATGACACCCGCCCGATTCGATCCTGAGATTTTTCACGCTGTTTGGCGGGATAGAGTCGCTTCGCTCCTGCCTTGGCCGGGCGATACCGGCCGGCTCGATGACCGCACAATCTTCTATTTTCAACTCCTGCACGATCGAGGTCTGCTGTCCGCCGGCAAGCACCTCATGGATCTCGGCTGCGGCGTCTCCGCCGTTGGTGCGGTAGCGCGGGGATTGGGTATGGAAGTGACACTCGTGGACGATTTCGGTGGGGGTGGCGGGGTGGAACTCGGAAATGCCGATCCGGCCCGCCGGCTCATGGAGGCGTGGCGTACCCAACTAGGAATCCGGTTTGTGCAGTTGAATTTCATCGAACAGCCCTTGCCGCTGCCAAGCGGTTCGGTCGATGTCATCACCTGCTTTCACAGCCTGGAGCACTGGCATCATTCCCCTAAGCGACTGTTTCAGGAAATCTGCCGTGTGCTCCGACCCGGCGGATATCTCATCATCGCCGCCCCGAACGCCGCGAATCTGCGCAAGCGGTTGGCGGTGCCCGTGGGGCGCAACATCGGGTCAACGCTCGAGGAATGGTATCACAAGGGTGATCCAGTATTCCGGGGTCACGTTCGCGAGCCCATCGTCCGCGATTTGCATCGCCTGCTCGAGTGGAACAACTTTCAAGTCGTCACCACTCATGGTCGCAATTTCATCGGGCGCTACAGTATTGCCCTGCGTTTTCTCCCGAAACCGTTCATGAAGTGGATTGCCACCGCGGCGGATTCCGTGTTGCGTTTTTTCCCCACTCTGTGCTCTGACATCCACGTTACCGGTCGGAAGAGGAGTTGAACACGGCCTCGCGAAATCGCGGGAGCCAATGTGTGAGGTGCCCGCGAAAGAGGGAAAGCTGGGTGGGTCGTAAGCCCGGGGTAGGGTGGGCGCAAGTAAAGATGGCGGCGTTTCGCGAGGTTGAAGAGTCGCCATTTATGACAGCCGGCTCAGATGGCCGTTGGAGCCGGGCTTGGAAGATCTGGACCGGGTTCCGCCATTACGTAGCACAATTGGACGCACGAGATTGAAGCAATGCCGGCAGGTGGTTGACCCTGGCTTGAAAGTCAACCGGGGCGGTGAAAATTTCGCGGCCGATGAACCCGCGTGCAACAAGGCGCTGAACGATTTTTTAGTCAGAAGAAAGAATCGGCGCGCAGGTCATGGAGTTGCATACGAGTGCTTGTCTGCCGGGACGATGCGAAGTCTGGCGCGCCGCAGCTCTTGTTCATTCCCGAGGAGCAGCAACTCGTCCTTGATTGCGTACTCAACACTTCGATCCTCACCCCAAGGGCACCACGGATACCCGCCTTTGTTAAAGCGAACGACTTTGCAACTTGATACAACTCAACTTTTCTTGCAGCATACGGACGCTGGTGCCGAGACGACTAAAAATACTGATGTCCGCCTATGCCTGCGAGCCTTTCATAGGCTCGGAACCCGCCGTTGGCTGGAATTGGGCGTTACAGATGTCGCGTTTTCACGACGTGTGGGTTCTGACGCGGGCGAATAACCGGGCCTCCATCGAGTGCGCCCAGTTGACGCCCGAACAGCAGCAGTTGCGCTGGGTTTATTACGATCTGCCGCGTTGGGCACGATTCTGGAAGAAGGGCTCCCGAGGTGTTCAGGTTTATTACTACCTTTGGCAGTTGACCGCTTGGCGGGTTGGCGCGCGCCTCCATCGCGAAGTTGGATTCGATCTGCTGCACCACGTCACCTTTGGCAAATACTGGGTGCCGAGCTACCTGACCTTCTTGCCGGTCAAATCCATTTTGGGACCGCTGGGGGGCGGCGAATCCACACCCCCGGCGCTGGCGGACACTTTCAGCCGGCAGGGGCAGTGGTTCGAGCGCAAGCGCAACTTCGCCCGCGGGCTGGCTGAATTGGATCCGGTGACGCGTGCCACGTTGCGCCGTGCCCAAGTTGTGCTCGCAACCTCCGAACAAACCAAGAAGCGAATCGAACGGCTGGGAGCAGCGCGCGTCATTGTGGAGCCACAATTCGGCATGGACGATGAGCAGCTCGACTTTTTCGGCCGATTCCCGACGCGAACCGAACGACCGTTTCGTTTGATCAGCATTGGCCGATTATTACATTGGAAGGGCTTTCACTTGGGCTTGCAGGCTTTCGCCCGATTTCACCGCCTCCTTCCGGAGAGCGAGTATTGGGTGGTCAATGACGGTCCGGAAGCCAATGCGCTGAAGCAACTCGCCGCCGAATTGGGCGTCGCCGACTGCGTGAAGTTCTGGGGCCATTTGCCTAAGATCACAGACGTCCACGAAAAATTGGCGCAAGCGGATGTCCTCGTACATCCCGCTCTGCATGAAGCTTTCGGCAATGTCTGCCTCGAAGCGCTGGCAGCGGGGCGGCCCGTGATCTGTCTCGACGCGGGCGGCCCGGGCCTGCAAGTGACTGAAGCGTGCGGGTTCAAAGCCCCCGTCGCGTCCTTGGAGCAATGTTTGCAGTCAATGGCTGACGCGATGACACAGCTTTATCGCAATCCCGAGATGCGTCGGCGCATGGGCGCTGCGGCGCGTGAACGGGCGCGGTCAGATTTTCACTGGGCGAAGAAGGCCGAGCAGATGAACGACCTCTATCAGACGGTTTGCGGATGCTGAAAAAGCGGTGCGACGGCGTGCCGACAATTCAGGCCAGCCGCTGGTAAACTGCTGTGAACCTGTTGCCGGCAAATCGAAATACAGCGTTGAGGATCGCATTCAAGATCGGGCCTTTTGTAGTTTCCCAATAGCGGATGACCGCCTCGGGGCGGAAGCCGCTGAAGAACATGTAGCGCGACACGTCGTCCACGTTGAACTGATACTCATAGATCCCGGCGGCCGAGATGATACGCCCGCGGCGTATGCGGCGCACGGCCGACTTGAGCCCCGAGCGGATCGGCTCGTTGATGATGATCACCTTTCGTCGCGCCACCCGTGCGAACTCCTCCAAACCCGCAAACGGGTAGAAAAGGTGGTGGAGGGAGCGATGGGTCACCACCACATCGAAGGATCGGTCGGGCAGCTTGGTGGCACGCATGTCGGCACACAGCGTTTTGATGCCCAGTTCCTTTGCGCAAACTTCCAGGAGGCCCTGCGAGATGTCGAGGCAGGTGATATTGCGGATGCCGTGGTCGAGGAGCCACGCAGCCTCCCCACCAGCACCGCCGCCCATGATGAGGCAACTCTCCTGGGGTGCAAGGTGTTCCTTGGCTAGGCGGATGCCACGGAGTTCGTGCGGAGAGAGCGTGTGAACTCCGCCCTTCTCATTGCGCTGGACCTTCTGGATCACCAGATAGTGGTCCTGCAAAGACCGACCCGCGGCGTTAGCCTGTGCAGCGAACTCCCGGAAGTACTGGAGATCTCGTGAGTGCAATCGGTGGAACGATGCGATCACGAAGCAGCTCGAGCAAGCGAAAACTCCCATACGCCCGCGCATAAAACCAGTCGGTCTGATTGAGCAGAGAACGCTGATGTCACACTATCGGGTCGCTCTGGCGACGGTCGCGCCCTTCGTTCGGAACTGAAAGTTGATGAACTCGATGCGACCGAAGTAGCCAAAGAAGACGATTGCGCAAATTCCAGCTGGAAGAAACGCCACGGGCACGAACGGTCGGCCCACAAAACGCTGACAGTCCCGTATTGCGAATTCAGATCCGCCAGCAGCAGCCAGCCTGGACTGCGGAAGGCCGCCACCCTCTCGAACCGCGACAATTGCCAGTGAAAGTGATTTCGGGCTGTGCGCCTGCCGCACTCTTATTTGCGAATTTCCGGGTGGGGCAGCGTTGCGCCGGGTTTCGCACCGACGCAAAAAAGGCGTTGCCCGCCTCCACCGCTCCGCGTTTACTGTCCCGACCATGAATCCGCGCGGGGAATTCCTGCTCACGTTGTTTGCCGAACTGAAAGTGAACGACGTGCCCTATTGCATCCTGCGGAATTACAGAGAGCTTTTCGACGACACCGAAACGGACGTGGACCTGCTTGTGTCATCGAAGTCCCTGGCGCGGTTCAAGCGGTCTCTGAGCGAGGCGGCGCGGCAAAACGGCTTCCGCTTTGTGTCTGCGGCGCGGCACGTGAATTACTCGCATGTGTACTGGCATCCACAGGCCGGATTCATCCGTATGGATTTTCAGACGGATCTGCGCTGGCGGCAATTCCCGGTGCTGTCGGCGCGTGCTATTCTGGACGCGCGCCAACCGCACAACGGATTCTTCATTCCGCACCCGCGGCACGAATCGGTCATCTTGTTTGTGGCGGCAGTCTGGCGCGGCTTCCTGAGCGACCGCTATCGTGAACAACTGGCCAGGCTGTACGCCGCATGCGAGGAGAAAGCTGAATTGCGCCAGACCCTGCGCGAGGCCTTCGGCACGGCGGGCGAAGCGCTGGCCGGATTTCAGTCCCGCCTGCCGGCGGGCCAGTTTGATCGGGCCTTCTGTTCGCGTTTGCGCCGTTCGCTGATATGGGCCGCGCACTGCAGGGGACACCGGTTTCTCGCGCTGGTTCAAAACACCGCGACCGACGCGCTGCGCCTGATCGAGCGCGTGCGCCGGCCAACCGGCATTTCGCTGCTGTACGTTTCCGCGAGTCAGCGACAGCAAAACTTCGACGACCTGATGCGGCGCATTGATTTTCTGCTTCCGTCTCAAAAGTGCATTCTCCGAACGTTTGACCTGAGCGGGGTGGAGACGGCGCGGGCGCGCAGAAGTCCGGCGTTGCAGTTGCAACGGCTGCGGGTGTTGTTCAAGGGCGGATTGTTGGTGCATGCCTGCCGTCTGGGACGGGACGCTGACATGCTACCGATGATCCGCGCACATGGCTGGCACCAGTATGCGTCCCGCACGTTTGTGTGCATGGAGGACAGCGCAAGCCGCCTCTACTTTGGCCACATGAGCACGGGGTTCATGGCCGCGTCCGGGTTGCAGGAACCGCCGCGTGAACCTGACTTCGGCCAGTTGTTTATTGAGTTCCTTGTGGACGTCCTGGGGCGACATGCTGCGGACGGAGACCCCGTGCGCCCGGCGCGCGGCGTCTTTTGTGTGCTGGTCGGCCTAGACGGCGCGGGCAAGACCACTTTGGCGCGCAATCTGTGCGGTTACGCGACGAGCATACCGCAGTTCACCGGCGTGCGTTATTTCCATTGGCGGCCCAAGATATTGAAGTCGGTGGAATTTCCGCTGCCGGAGTTTCAAAACCTGCCGCGCAAACCGGCTGGCGCGAAAAACTTTTTGAACACCGCATTGTCCGCCGCACGGCTCGCGAAAAACGTCATGCTAGCCAATCTTGCCTGGTGGTTGCGCCTCCGCCCGCTGTTGCGGCGCGGTTATCTGGTGCTGGTGGACCGCTACTTTTACAATTACTACCTCGACCCGGTTTCGGTGAAATACTCCGGCCCGCCCTCGTGGCTCAACCTTGCGCGCCGTTTTTTTCCGCGCCCGGACGTGGTCGTCACGCTCCGCGCGCCGAAGGACATTCTCCTTCAGCGCAAACAGGAATTGCCCGAAACGGAAATCCTCCGTCAGGCCGCGATGTTGGAAACAATGAAATTCGACCCCGCGCGCGTCATCGCCGCCGACGCCAGCCAGCCGGCGGAGGAAGTCGCGCGGATCACGCTGGCTGAAATCCTGAAAGCCGCCCCATGATCACACAACCGGCAGGCGACTGGCGGGAGTTATTCGCGCCCTGCGTGGCGGGCGGGGCGCAGGTGACGATCGAATTGAACGTCGTTCGCCGTGGCGGACAGCCGTTCCTGCTCCTGCCCACCGAGGCGCGGCTTGCGGCTACGGCGCTCGCGCTTTATCCGGCCCAGACCGCCAAGGCGCGCGCGGCCAAATTGCTTTTCAACTTCGCGCTGTGCGTCGGACTGAAACCGCGGCTGGAGAAAATCTCCCTGCCGTTGGCTGAGGACGACCCGTTCGCGCGCTTTCTGGCGCAGACAGCGAAGTTGCCGGAGGGAATTTTGCCACGATTCGCGATCCTCGCGGGCAATCCACGGGCCGAAGGTCGCCGGTTCGTTTTCCTGCTGTTTAATGCGGGCGGCGAACCGGTGGCGGTTGTGAAGGCCGGGCACAGCGACGCCGCGCGACGATTGCTCGCGCACGAGGAAAACTTTTTGCAGGCCGCGCCGACACAACTGCGTGGACTGCCGAAACTGCGCGCCACTTATTACTCGCAGCGTGCCCAGGCGTTCGCTCTTGATTTTCTGTGCGGACACCCGCCCCATTTGGACGACACGAAACCACTGGCCGAACTGCTGACTTCGTGGGTCACCGTCAGTGGGTTGGTCGCGATGAAGAACCTCGGCGTGTGGCAGCGGCTCGTGGCTGCGGCGGCCGACCGTCCTTTGCCCGGGCCGGTGCGGGCGCTGGCCGAAACGCGGTTTCATTCGACGCTCGCGCACGGTGACTGCGCACCGTGGAACGTGAAGGTCGCCCACGGCACGTGGACCTTGCTCGATTGGGAACGCGGCGAACTCGCGGGCGTGCCGGGGTGGGACTGGTTTCATTTCGTGATGCAGCCCGCGGTGCTGGTGCGGCGCGAATCCGTGGCGGCGTTGCTCGCGCGCTTTGAGCGGTTGCTGGCCGCAGAAGATTTTGTCCGTTATGCGCGGCACGCGGGCATGGCCGGGAGTGAACGCGCGCTGGCGCTGGCGTATTTGTGTTACTGCACACGGGTCACGCGGCAGACCGAAGGGTTGGAGACTGTGGCGGCTTTCGAGCGCGCAGCAGCAGAGCGATGGTTTTCCGCGACGGGTTAACGGGCTGTGGCGTGCGGGGCTTCGCCGCGCAAATGCTGGCGGATGAATTTTTCAACGCCGGCCCACACCTCTGCTTCGGTCACGTTCCACAAGCAGTGCGGCGTGGAAAATCGGCAGTAGTCGGAGCAGGGCTTGTACGGGCAGGCTTTGCCCTCAATGGAAACGGAGTCGGGGTGCAACGGAGCAAACCATTCGGGCAACTGCGGGCCGAACAGGGTGAAAGTGGGCACGCCGCAGAACGCCGCGAGGTGGCCCGGCCCCGAATCGTTTCCAATAAACGCTCCCGATCGGTCCAGCAGCGCGAGCAACTCGGCCACCGTCCGCGGCGTGGCGACACTCGCCTCGCCGGCTTGCAGCCACCATTGGCGTTGGTCGGCATCGCAGGCAACGACGACTGGATAATTCTTTTCGCGCAGGCAGGCGACGAGGTTGCGGTAGCGTTCCAGCGGCCACACACGGATGGGCTGGCCCGCGCCGCTATGCACAAGCACTGTGCCGTCCAGCCGGATCGCGGGAATAGGAATGAATGCTTGCCGGGGCGCAGTGAATTTCAGCGCGCTCGCGATGGCGCGCCAATACTCGAAGCGATGCTCGCGTGGATCAGGCTTGGCCAACGCCTGCGTCAGGAATACCTGGCTGCACAACCGCGGAAACCCCAGCCGCTTCCGCGCGCCGGCGAGCGCCAGCAGGATATGGTCGCGCGGATCCCAGCGAGCCGAAAGACCCACGTCAAATCGTTCACGGGCCAGCATCCACCCTAGCTGAATCATCCGCCGCCATGGCCATTGCCAGAGCAGGTATTTGCCGGTGAACGCAGTCCACGGCGCGACGAACGGGAGCACCCGGACTTCCGGCCAGAAACGCGGTTGCAAATCCAGCGCGAAGGGTTTGGCCACCAGCGTCACACGGTAATGTTCGCTCACGGCGCGCAGAAACGGCGTGGCGATGACCAGATCGCCCAGTCCCCAGAATTCCACGATGAGCAGTTTCGGTTTCACAGCGGTCGTCGCGCGATAAGAAAGGCCGACCAGCCCAGCCAGTGCGCCCGGGCGGTGAACTTCTTCCGGCTGGGGGGGAGAAAAAAGTAAATCAAATGCGACACGGCGAAAAGCCAGTTTCGCGATGTGCCCGAAGCCTCGGCTTCCAACCCGGCCGGCTGCGCCTGCCGCGCCAGCGCTTCCATCGTGACGAGCCGGACATGCGTGGGGTCGTCGTAAAAATTGAGCGTGAACTGGCCGCGCAGACTGGGCAGTGCCAGCGTCCGGGGATGCGGCGTCTCGAAATACGCGCGCCCGCCCGGCTTGAGCAGTCGCGCAATCTTGCGCAGCAACAAATCGAATTGTTGCAGATGTTCGACCACGTGCATGCACGTGATGGCGTCCATCGAGTTGTCCGGCCACGGCAACCGGTCGCGCTCGAAATCGGCGCGGTGAAACTGGCATCCAGCCGGATATTTTTCCGGCTGGCCGGATTTGTCGGCGGCGAACAGGCGCAGGTCCGGGCGCAGTTCGGCAAAGTGGCGGAGTGTTTCGCCATCAGACGAGCCGAGGTCCAGCAGGGTTCCGCCCTTGGGCGCCTGTGCGACAAATCGGGCGCGTGTGTCCAGCCAGGGAAATGGCCGCATATTCGCCCAGTTCATAGAATCATTGAGTTCGGCGCACCTTCGATCTGAAAAGCCGCGTCGCGGCACCAACACCGGCGTGATGCATTGAACGCAATGATACTAATGGGCGCTGGATTCGGTGTAAAGCCCGCCGGTTTCGACCTGGCCGCGCGCCGGGCCTATTGTTCGCATCGAATGGTCGGTTGGCGCACTTCGCGCAACTCCCGTCCGGCCGGGCTGCTCCGGGTGTAGAGCGAAAAACTGAAAGGTTGTTGGGAATACATCCCGCCGGCCAGCCGCCGCAGCCGGTGATGGAGAATGATGCCCGGCTTTGCGAAGCGTGCCCACGCCGGCGCCGTGCGGTGCAACTCGCGCGCTTCACGCAACGAATTTGGCTTCTGGCTCATATTGTCACCGGTGAGCGTAAAAACGGACGTAAATCGGCCCAACACCGCCATGCGCACGCGGCGGCGCAAGAGCCGCACCATCCATTCGCCGTCTCCGCTGTCGCGCATACGCGGGTCAAAGAATTCGTCCCCATCAAAAACCACCCGGCGGCGGAAAAAAGTGGCGCACGACAGCGTGGACAGGTGGCAGGTCCAAGTGTGATAAAGCAGCGGCACCTGGACTTTGCGGTGGCCGGCGTACGCACACTGGTCGTTGACGAAAACGATGTCACCAAACAGCATGTCAATTTGCGGATTGGCTTCAAAGATTTTCATGACGGAAGCCAGCGCGCCCGGCAGGTATTGCTCGTCGCAATTCAACCAGGCGAGAACGTCGCCGGTCGCGCGGCGCAGACCGCGATTGATGGCGTCGTACATGCCCGCATCTTTCTCCACGAAGGTCCGCACGCGCTTGTCCTGGAGCAGCCAATCCAACGTGCCATCGTCCGACCCGGCGTCCTGGATGATATGCTCCACCTCCACCTCCTGGTCGGCGACCGAGGCAACACACAACTTCAGCCAGTCGGAATTGCGAAAACTGGGGGTGATGATCGAGATGCGCACAGGATAAATGGAGACGATTTCAGCCGGACATCGCCGTCAATCCATTCCAGTTCTGGCGTTCCAGCGCAAGGAGATTTACCCGACCGCGCCCCGGCGACTTCGTGCCCGGCTGGCGTCGCTTGCTTGCCCGGGGATACCTTCCAACCCCGGCGACGTTAATGGTTCATCGCCCCGCCCGGGCCAGTTGGAGACGATTGAGGGCCGGCTTGGCGGCCACGACCGGCACGGGGCCGCGCATGCCACCGTTGACGCTGATGCTCAATGCCACCAGACCTGTGAAAATGTAGCCCTCCACCTGGAACGAACCGGCAATGAAGAAAAAGCAGAAGGTTTTTACCAGAAAGTACAAGAGCAGGAAGGTATTGATCCGGCGCAATTCCGGGTCTCCGTGCCGGTAGTTCCGTCGCAGGACGCGAAAGCCGGCGCCGAGAAACCACAGGAACCCGATCACGCCCCAGATTCCCAGCGGGATGATCAGGGTAAGCGCGCCGCTGTGATAATCACCTGAGACAATCATGGCTTCGGTGGAATCACTGCTGATGCGACCCCCGGCTATCTCCATTTCCGTCGGATCAATGGAGTAGCCTTTTCCGACCAGCAGGAATTGAGGCACCATGGGGAGGACGGCTTGCCACATTCTCAGCCGCCATTCCGTGGACCCCTCGGCACCCATGCGAACATCCGGATCAATGTCCAGGGGTAGAAAGCTGAGCGATCGCTGAACCATCACCGGCATTTTGGACGCCAGCGTCAGACTAATTGTGACCGAAAGAATGGCCGCCAGGAGGACGAATGGCAGGGCCCGGCTGCGGTACAAACGCTCGATGAAAAAGTAGCAAAGAAACATCATCGCAGTAAAAATCGCCATCGATCGAAAACCCGAGTACAAAGTCATCCACATGGCCACCGGCACCAGTCCCGCACGCCACGGCTGGTTGACCTGAAACCCGCCACGGATTCGGAACGGCAGGAAATGCCAGGATTCGCTCAGCCGAAACGTGCCGCCCAGCCCGTGCCGCGCGAGGCAGTACCAAACCACCCCGCCGCCGGCCATTGACAGCGCTCCAAATCGGTGCTCCGAAAAATCTTCCGTCGCCCTGCCGGAAAGCGCCTGCAGACTCTCCGGGGGGAAAAACAGGAACAGAAAGTTAAGGCGGGAAGGAAGGAACCCAACCAGACCGCCGATTATCGCGGAGACGCCACTTAACAGGTATAGCGACACGTACAGACCCTCGCGTCCGCGGGGGATGCGCTGGCAGGAGATCGCAAAATACCCGATGATCGCCGTCAGCACCAGGACGTAACGTTTGCCCCCATACGCCTCGCTGCCGAACGACTTGAACCCGAGTCCCCCGGTCAACTTGCCCGTGGCCAGAATCACCAGGAACAGGAAAATCAGGGGTAGCGCCACCGACGGCACGGATAATAGCTTGTAATCGCGATGCAGGGTGTATTGCAAGATCGAGAGCAGCAGGCTGACCAGCGACATGAGGATCCATAAAAAGGGGCGCCCGGGCAGGAAAAACAGCACGGCGCTCAAGTTCCAACAGGCGATCAACAGAAAATGATGCCAGCGCAACATCACCGGCACCAGGGGCAGGCACAACGCCAGAACCACGAGGGTGAAGCTCGTCCTATCCATCGGCATGGCCAGCAGATAGCCCACCCAGACGGCCAGTGGCAGGCACAAGCTGTAGATGATCAGCGAGCGAATGATTGTCGGCGTGTTCGACATCTCTGTTGCCGGCGGCTTGGCCCAGTCTTACGATAACATACGGTTGCCTTTCAGATCAATCCACAGTTGGTTCCAACTCCGGGCGCGGGCGGCTGACCCCGCCATTCAAGGAAACGCTCAAACCCGCCAGCCCGGTAAAGTAGTAAAGATCAAGGTACAGCGCGCCGAATATGAAGAAGAAGAAAATAACCCGCGCGACGTAGCAGGCAAGCAGAAAAGCGTTGACCATGCGCAACGCCGGGTCGCCGTAGCGGTGGTTCTGGCGCAAAACCCAACCGCCCGCCGTTAAAAACCAAAGAAACGTCGCCGCGCCGCAAACCCCAAACGGGATAAGCACCGACAGTGGACCGTTGTGATAATCGCCGGCGAAGGCGGCTGACACTTCAGCGTCGGCCGCCGTCCCTTTGGCCACAAGGTTGGCCACCATGGCGAGCTCCTGCGGATCGAGGGCATACCCTTTGCCTTTGAAAAGATAATTGGGCACTTCCGGAAGGAGCGTCCGCCACATCTCCACGCGCCATTCGGTGGACGATTGGGCCGACATTTTGACCCACGGATCCACCTTGATCGGCAGGAAGCTGACCGCCCGCTGTACCGCCCGCGGCATTTTATCCACAAACATCGCCAACCCCCCGCCAACCGCCAGGGCGACGCCAAGCGCAACTAAAAGATGCCGGGTGCGCCACAGGCCCTCGACGGTGAACAGAACCACCACCAACAACACCTGGAACAGCACGGCGGAGCGATACCCGCCGTACGTGCCGGCAAACCCCGCGCCCAGCAACAGCGCCAGACGCCACGGGTGCGCCAGGTCGAACACGCCGGTAAGGCCGTAACGCGCCAGGAGAAAGGCATTGACGGCAAGCGCGCCCACCGACATTCCGCTGATTCGAACCGCGTTATCCACCAGCGAGTAATCCGCCATGACCTGGCCCAGCGCCATTTCCGGCGGAAACCAGTAGTAAAGGAAATATAAAGCCGGGCTATAATAGATCAGAGGCCCGACCACCGCAGTCAAGCCGGACAGGAAAAACAAGGCAACGTAAAGCTGGGCACGTTGCAGGGGAATCGGCTGGCTCGTCAGCGCAAAATATCCCGTCACGGCCGCCAACATGTAAAAATAACCCTTGCCCCCCACTCGATCCGATCCCAGCGATTGGAGACCAAACCCGCCCGTCAAGCACGCGGTCGCGAACACGACCGCCATGAAAAACCCCAGCGACCAGGTCATCGCGGGCACGTGCAAGAACTTGCGGTCGGGATTCGCCGCCCGCCCCAGCACCGCCAGCAGGAAACTCACAAACGCCAGCAACATCCACAAGTACGGCCGTCCCGGCAAGAGCCCCAGGTAAATCGTCGCATTCCAGG
>CAYIOH010000018.1:0-18689 GCA_964364975.1 uncultured Bifidobacteriaceae bacterium | reverse complement strand
AACACGGTTGCTTCACCGCCGACCCGGCGCGCGTGAGCGGGCAACGCCCGGCATATTCTATCGTCATCCCGCCGCCCAACGTCACGGGCATGCTCCACATGGGGCACGTCCTCAACAACACCATCCAGGACATCCTCGCCCGCAAGGCGCGCATGGACGGCAAGGAAGTCCTCTGGCTGCCCGGCACGGATCACGCGGGCATCGCCACGCAGGTGCAGGTCGAGAAGGCGCTCAAGAAAGAGGAACACCTGACCAAACACGATCTTGGGCGCGAGAAATTCCTGGAGCGCGTCTGGCAATGGAAGGAGAAGCACGGCGGCATCATCATCCAGCAGCTCAAGAAGCTCGGTTGCTCGTGCGACTGGAGCCGCGAACGGTTCACGATGGACGAGCATTACATGCGCTGCGTCCAGAAGGTGTTCGTCGAGCAATACAAGAAGGGCCTCATCTATCGCGGCAAACGCATGGTCAACTGGTGTCCCGCCACGCAGACCGCGCTGTCCGACGAGGAAGTCGAAATGAAACCGCAGAAAGGTTTCATGTATCACTTCAAGGTTCAGGTCGCCGAGGAACCGAACACGTGGCTTACTATTGCCACCACGCGGCCCGAAACCATCCCCGGCGACACTGCGGTGGCCGTGAACCCGAAGGACCCGCGTTACGCGCATCTCATCGGCAAACACATCGTTCGACCGCTGCCGCCCGAATTGCCGCGCGAGCAAAAGCTCATCCCGATCATCGGCGACGATCATGTGGACTTCGAGTTCGGCACAGGCGTGCTCAAAGTGACTCCCGCGCACGACAAGGCGGACTTTGAAATCTACAATCGAATTGTCGCGCAAGGATTGGCAGCAGGAAATGCCGAACTCGGCAGCATGATACCTATTGAAGTAATTGGCCCTGATGGGGTGATGACCGATGAAGCAGGTAATGATTTACAAGGACTCGATCGTTTCAAAGCTCGTAAAGTTTCCGTGGAAAAACTGACGGAACTTGGGCTTCTCGAAAAAGAAGAATCTTACACGAACAATGTTGGCTTTAGTGAGCGCGCAGACGTTCCAATTGAACCACGCTTAAGCAAGCAGTGGTTCTTAAAATACCCAAGCACAGAAAAATCACGCGTCGTCGTCGCCGAAGGTCGGATGGAATTTCATCCAGAGCGTTGGGCAAAAGTTTATGACCATTGGATGAGCGGCCTACAGGACTGGTGTGTCAGTCGCCAGCTTTGGTGGGGACATCGGATACCAGTCTGGTATCGAAAACAGACGATAGAAAGCAAAGAGCTTATATTTGAGGTCACTCTTGATGAAGAGGCCGCACCGAGACGAAAGTTTGCCTCAAAAGAAATCCAAAGCGGCGGTCTTGCTTTTGAAGTTACCGATTATTCCAAATCCAAGATTGAGCCAAATGTTTATGTTGGGCTTGAGCCGCCGGCTGATTCAGAGAATTGGGAGCAAGACCCCGACGTGCTCGACACCTGGTTCAGCTCCTGGCTTTGGCCGTTTGCCACGATGGGGTGGACGGGCGACAAATCCTACGACTCCAAGAATCCAACACTCCAAGCCTTCTACCCCACCACGGACCTCGTCACCGGACCGGACATTATTTTCTTCTGGGTCGCGCGCATGATCATGGCGGGCTACGAATTCATGGGAGACTTGCCGTTCCGCAACGTCTATTTCACCGGCATCATCCGCGACAAGCAGGGCCGCAAGATGTCGAAGACGCTCGGCAATTCGCCCGACCCGCTTGAACTCATCGCCAAATACGGCGCGGACGCCCTGCGCTTCGGCACGATGCGCAGCGCGCCGCTCGGCCAGGACGTGCTGTTCGACGAGAAGGACGTGGAACTGGGCCGCAACTTCTGCAACAAGCTTTGGAACGCCTGCCGTTTCCGCCAGATGCAGGGCGGCGAAGTTCAGGGTGAAATCAATCCAGCGCTGCTCACAAGCGATGACAAATGGATTTTGCTCAAACTCAACACCGCCATCCGCGAAATCACCGAAGCCTTCGCCGAATACAAATTTAACGAGGCCACCGCTACGCTCTACCGTTTCTTTTGGAGCGAGTATTGCGATTGGTACGTGGAGGCGAGCAAGGCCGTGCTTGTTGGTAGGAGTCGAGGTGACGAGACTCAAACTTCATCCGGCGAAAATCAGAGACTCCTCACGTCGTCTCCTACAAAGAATGAGGAAGCCCGCCGCGCGAACACGGTGGCGGTGATTGATTTCGTTCTCTCGCACACGTTGCGATTGTTCCATCCGTTCCTGCCGTTCATCACGGAGGAACTGTGGCACGGGATGGGTTACGCCGAGGACATGCCGGAGAACCAGGGTGGCAAGACCATCATGAACGCGCCGTGGCCCAAGCCGCTCGATGGCGAGTTCCGCGACCACTATGGCCTCGATGATTGCTACGTGGAGTTCGCGAACCAGAAATACGAAGTCGTCACGCAAGGCCGCAACTTGCGTCGCATTGGCAACATCCAGTCCGGCAAGAAAGTGAAGTTCGTCCTCAAGCCGATTCGTGAAATCCTCCCGCACGACGCCGAGGTCATCAAGATTCTGCTCAACGCTGAAGCCATCGAAATCAACGAGACCTACACCGCGAAGAAAGGCACGCCGACCGCGCACACACCGATGGGCGAATTGTTCCTGCCATTGGAAGGCCTGGTGGACGTGGCTGCCGAAACCGCGCGCCTCCAGAAAGAGGTCGAGAAAGCCGAAGCCGAAATTGCGAAGGTGGAGCAAAAACTCGCCAACCCACACTTCACCCAGAAAGTTCCACCACAAGTTTTGCAGGAGCACCAGCAACGCCTCACCGAGTGGCAGGCCAAGCGCGACCACGCCAAGGCGGCGTTGGATGCGTTGAACGGCTGAGTTCCCGTGCCATGCGCCCGGGCTTGCCTGTCTCCAGCCATGTCGAGCGAACCTGGTTTCTGAATCATCAATGAAAGCGAAAGAAATGAAGGCCGCACTCGCCGTCGCCGTTCGTGCCGCGCTGGCGGCGGGCAAACTCATGCGCCAGAATCTGCGCAAGGCCAAAGTCATCAACGCCACGACTGCGTACGACATCAAGCTGGAACTGGACGTGCGTTGCCAGACGCTCATCGAACGAATGCTGCGCGCGGCATTTCCGAAAATCGCGCTGCTCGGCGAGGAAGGCGATTCGGGCGCGGTGAACGAGAAATGTCGCTGGGTGGTGGACCCGATTGACGGCACCGTGAATTTCGCCTACGGCATCCCGCACGCCTGCGTGTCCATCGCGCTGCAATGCAAAAGTGACAAGTGGCAAGTGGCAAGTGGCAGGCGCAGCCGAAGACGCGCGAACTTTCCTGTCACATGTCACTCGTCACAAGTCACTCTCTTGGGCGTCATTTATGATCCGTTTCAGGATGAAATCTGGACCGCGATTCGCGGCGGGCACGCGCGGTTAAACGGGCGCGTCATTCACGTCAGCCGTCGGCGCGATTTGAAAGAGGCAATCGTTTCCGTGGGGTTTGGGAAAAGCGGGTACAATCTGGAACGGGGGCTGCCGCAGTTCGCCTGGCTGGTGCGGCGGGTGCGGCGGGTGCGCATGATGGGCGCGGCGGCGCTGGGTCTGGCCTACGTGGCCAGCGGACGATACGACGCCTACCTCGAGCGCAGCGTGAGTCTCTGGGACGTGGCGGCGGGCGGCCTCATTGTCGAGTGCGCCGGCGGAAGCTTTTGGACCAAACCGATTCCCGGGCGAAAAAAACTCCGCATGTTGGCGAGCAATGGATTGATACACGCGAAATTGCCCGTGCCGAAGTGAACCGGCTCAAGGCGTGGATGTGAACGTGCCCGAAACGGCGAAAGAACCGGAGGACGATGGATAGTTGGGCAGAGCTGTGCCCTTGAAAGTTCCTGCGGTGGCGGAATCGTAATCCAGGTGCAGATTCATCGGGACGATGCCGGATAGCACGATTGGAAGAAACCGGCCGCGGTAAGGGTCCTGAATCCAGTTGTAGCTGGCGATGGTTCCTGCGGACCCACCTGTCCAGGTGTAGGTGCCGCCCCCGACGGAGTTAAAGCTGTAAACAATCGTGCCATTCCCTCCTGTGTAATTTAACGTGAGCGTCTTATTCAGAACATTTTTCGGCACGAACAAACTGACTGGGTACTGTATTTGCGCCATGCGAAAAAACTCCTTCGAGTTACTTGCACTGCGGAACGTGGTATTGGTAAATCCCGCGAGGACCTCGATGCCGAGCGACGCGGCATTCCAGTTTGAGAGGCTGGTTGAGGAATACAGACGGTTGTCTGCGTAAAGACGGTTGCTGTATGTGAGGCTGATGTTCGTTCCAACCCTGGCGATACCGACATTCAGATTTGTGACGAGCGGCAGCCCGTTTGTGTTGATGTCGAAGGCGATCGCGGCAGCGCCGACTCTGTGGATGGCAATCGAGTTGACGGTGACGTTGGTGAGCGGTTTGTTATTCGCGCCGGTGGCAACCTGGTTGATGGCATAAACGACGTTCGAGCCGCCATATAGTTTTCCCAAAACGGTATGCACGTCGTCCAGCCAGGGCGTCGGCTCAACGGTCACGAAGTATTGCGAACCGTTGGAGTCCGGACCGGAATTGGCCATCGAGAGAACCCCAAAGCCGTCGTGTCGCAGTACCGGATTGAACTCATCCACGAAAGAATAGCCGGGCCCGTCAGTCCCCTGCCCGTTCGGCGACCCGCCCTGATTCATGAAACCGGCGATGACGCGATGAAACGTTGTGCCGTCGTAGAACGGATTTGTTTTGACCACACCACTCGGCAGATCAAGCCAGGCTCGCTGACCGGTTGCCAAGCCGATGAAGTTGGCGACCGCCTTCGGCGACTGGGCGTAATACAGCGCGCAAGTATAGCTGCCCAGGCTGGTGTTGAACTCGGCGTAAATCCCGTTGGTGTATTGAGCGAAACTGTTGGAAGCGCACACCGGAAACATCGCGGCCAAGGCCAGCCTGAGGGCCGCTCGACGAAAAAATATCTTGTTCATCAGCACGTCACTGCTCTCGCGCCCCTCGAACAAGCCGTTCGACCAGTCCCGAAGATGCGAAGTTTGCATCAGGATAATCGCACAACGGAGGCATGCCGACAACCAGAAATCTCAGTGGCAAAGCGCTGCCTTGAGCTTCACCAGCGCACAGGCACGATGACTGACGCGGTTTTTCACGTCCTCGCCCAGCTCGGCAAAAGACAGATCGAAACCGTCCGGCACGAAGAGTGGGTCGTAACCGAATCCGCCCCGCCCGCTGGCGGCAAATAGAATCCGCCCTTCGCACGCGCCCTCGAACAACTGGGTCTGCATTTCAAATTCGTCGGCGTAACAAACCGGCGAAGCGCTTGCCACTTTGTTGCCAAGCACCGGGGTTAGCGCCAGCACACAGCGAAAGCGCGCCGTGCGCTTTGCCGTTGGAACACCTTGGAGCAGGCGCAGCAGCTTGGCGTTGTTGTCCGCATCCGGGGAATTGCCGGGCCTGCCGGAATCCAACGTCGCAAATCGTGCAGAATGAACTCCCGGCGCGCCGTTCAAAGCGTCCACTTCCAGACCGGAATCGTCAGCGAGGACAAACGTTGAACAACCAACATCCAACATCGAACGCCCAACCTCAGCCACCCATCGTGCCAGTCCCACGGCTTTCTTCGTCGCGTTGCCCGCGAAAGTTTCCGCATCCTCGACCACCGTCGGCGCGTTGGGGAAATCGTTCAACGTAAGGTAGCGAAACTCCTCACCGAGAATGGCGCGGATTTCGGCGAGCTTGTGGGCGTTGCGGGTGGCGATGAGCAGCGTCATCATGTGCACGGCGACAATAGCAGCGGACAGTCAACTCCTCAAGCAGCGCTGTTCCGGTCACTGCCACTTGAAGGCCAGAGTGGCAAACACGCCGTGCGCCGTGTAATCGTTCGCCCCACCGCTGCTCGGCTCGGCGTAGGAATAAAATCCGTAGCGCAAGCCCGCCTTCACGCGCTCGCTGAATTTACGCGAAATGCCCGCCAGCAAGCTGTGCCGCGTGTAGTTGATGCCCAGCGGCAGCCCGTCCGTCACGTTGTCTTGTCCAAAGTCCGTTTGCGAAAAAGCATACGCAACCTGCAAGTCAGTCGTCACGTTCAACGCGCAGTTTGCGCTGCCGATGAAACTGTAGGTATCGCCACGGTAAGGCACAATCGCAGAGAAGTTCCGATGCGCCGTCACGGTGCGCGTGTCGCTGTAAGTGAACACACCGGAAAAATAGATCTGTCGAAACGGCGTGAGCGTAAGATTGAAACCGTAAACGTCCGCATCGTAGTTGCCGGCGTTGATGTCTCCGCCGGGCGTGATATCGCCGGAAATCGGACCGGTCACCGTCCTGTAGTCCGTCGCTACTCGTTCGTAAGTGAGGGTCGTTTTCAGCCACGCCGACGGGCGCAAAACGAGTTTCGCCTGAACTTCGTCGCCGCGGATTGTTCGCGCCGTGATGAACGCAGAGTAACCGTCGCCTTGCAAAGCGATGTCGCGGCGATGGTCGTAGTCGCTGTCGCTGACCCGGCCGCGATAATGCGCGCTCAAGGCGAGCCAGCGCCACGGCGAGGTGTTGAAGCCGGCGCGCCAGTCGCGTCGGTCGTTCGTCGCGTCGGTGTCCCGCAAAAACTGCTCTGCCACGGCGCCGTCTTTGCGCTCAAATTGGCCGATGTCTTCCTGCTCGAGGCGCGCTTCTGCGAACAGAATGGTGCGTGGGATTTTGGTGAAGCGCACGGCGATGTTCTCCATCGTCCTGGTCTTGTCGAGGTCGGAGGCAATCGTGGCCGGACCCAGAAAGAAAAATCCCGGCACGTTCGGGTCGCCGGCGTCCAGATGAATGTTGCCGAAGCCTTCCTGATGCGTCCATTCGCTCTGCACGCCCACCGATGCGCTCAAGCTGTCCACAGGCTGCAACAGATTCGCGACGCTGAAGACGTGGGAGTCGCGGCGCCGCGTGATGTTCTCCGTGCTCCAATAACGGCCGAAGGTCGGCAGGTTATTCGCATCCAGTGTGGTCTGGTTGAGCGACGCGTCGCCGTCGTATTTGGAAAACAGGTAGCCGCTGGACAACAGCCACCAGTCTTTGATTTGTTTCTCGACGCGAATCGAATTGGCGCCCTGCACGTGGCTGGATTTTTCCCGCACGCGCTCAATCGTGTCGGGACGCGGGCCGGTAGTGAACGCAATCGCGTCGTCACGGCTCGTGTCAAGCTGGTAGAATTCGACGCGCGCGCTGTCCTCGATGTGCCAGCCGGCCATTTCTTGCGTGAGATCGAACTTGATGATGTGCGTGTGCTCGTCAACCTCCTTGGGCGACGGATAAATGTTTTTGCCGCCGACCGGTCCCCATTGCAACGTGGACTCGGCGCCTTTCTTGGATTGGTATTCATAGCCAATCACCATCTGCGGCCAGTGCGGTCGCGTCAGGCCGAAGTCAATCCAAGCACGGCTGCGCTCAAGATACAGATCTTGATTCAGGCTGTAGCTTGGCATCGCGAGCAAACGATGAAAGCCACCGGTGTCGTCGTAGTCCCGCCGCCACTGCTCGACCCCGGCGCGGATGAAGCCAACGTCCGTTTTTTCAAGCATGAGTTTGAGTTGCGCGTCGTGGTCGTCGAAAAGAGCGCGGCCTTCGGCGGAAAATCTATTGTCCGGGCCGATTTGCTCTTCAAGTTCAAAGTGCTCGATGCCACCAGCCCAACCTTCCTTCACGCCTTCCAGTTCGCGGAATTTTCTTTCGTCGCCACTGACGCCGATCCAGCGCACGGCAGGCGAGATTAAAAAGCTGCTTTGGCTGACCTGGTTCGTCGCGCCCCAGTTCGCGCCCTGGTCAATCCATGCGCGCAGCAAGCCGATTTGCTCCGGCGTGAGCGGCTCGCCCTTGCCGGGCGGGGGCATTTCCATATCCTCGACCAGCCGCGCGACGTTGTGAACGAGCCGGCTCTTGGCGCTGTCGCCGGGAACGATGTCATCGGTGTGATTGTCGCCGCCCTTGAGCGCGGCTTCGCGATTGTCGAGGCGGAAATGGCTCCTGGGTCTTTCCGGCCCGTGACAGCGGAAACAGGATTTCTCAAAAATGGGTTTGATGTCGCGGTCGAATTCGGTGGTGACGCTTGCGGGCGGAGGAAGTTTCGTCGGGTCAATCTCGCTCGCGGTCGTGACGGTCACAGCCATGAGAGAAGCAAGCGCCATTTCGACGACGTGGTGCGTGGTACGCGGTGCGTGAAGCACGCCCTCGCGCAATCTGCCCCAAACTGTCGTCGGATTTTTCACTTTGTCTTTTTCATGCACCACGCACCACGCATCACGTTTCAAAACCTCATCCGCGGGTCCACATTTGAACCGTGAATGGACGTGTGGCAGCCCGACGACCAGCACGTGCCCATCCGCATCGCGTCGGCGTGCGGCACTTTGCCGATGTAAATCTCACCCGACGCGACACCTGGCCCCTGCACTTGCGCGTGGCATCTGAGACAAAGGTTTGAATCGCTTGCGACAAGCATCTTTTGATTCATCGAGCCGTGCGGGCTATGGCAAACCGTGCAACCCTCGCGCAACGATTCGTGCTCGAACACGAATGGCCGTGTCTGCTCACGGTGGCATTGGGCGCAACTTTCGTTCAACCGCGCCATCGCAAGTCCGCCCGCCGCTTTGAAAATGTCGCCGCCGTGCGGATCATGGCATTGCACGCAGTTCATGCGGCCTTCAATAACCGGATGATGCTGCGGAAGTTTGAATTCCGCGTGTGTTTGCAGGTGGCACTGAAAGCAAGCGGTCGGGTCTTTGCGGGGATTGACAATGAATTTGCCGCGTCCGCCGCCAGCTTCGCTGTGTTTGCTGCCGGGGCCGTGACAGGATTCACAGCCGCTTTGACCGGACATGGCTACGCCCTCGAAGTGAACGCGCGCGTGCGGGCTGGCGGCGAACTGCCGAACGTAATTGGTATGACATTCGAAGCAGGCGTGGTTACCGACGTAGCGCGCGCCGGGAATTTCCGGCGGCACGAACACGGTTCGCTGCAGAGTGGAACAGGAATTGACAAGCGTGAGAATAAACGAGGCAACCACCACCAGAAACCCGCTCGCCCAACGACAAACAACGTCGCGACGCCGTCGGGCGGGCACGTTTGCAGCAAGCATCTCAGGCTTTACAAACCACCACAATCTGTGAGTGGCCATACTTGTTCCCGGTTTGAATGAACGAGGCAATCGCCAGTGGGCGCAAATTTCAAATCACGTTCAATCGGCAACCATCCGTTTAGACCGCAGGGCCATTTTCGTCACGGTTCCACCACGCGGTAAATTCGGATCGGGAAAAGGTTGGCGTTGCTGTCGGTAAAATTAAATATGTTGGTGGTCGGCACAAGCGTGGCGATGGACGACCAACTGGACGTGCTGGCGACGTTGGTTGTGGCCTGAATGACGTTCGTGCGGTGGGCGACGCTAATGACCGTGAACTGAAAATTGCCGTTGCTCATAAAGGCGTTGGTCAGTACGGCCGGCACCGCCACCGGCGGCAGAACGTCCACCCGTCCGGTCATCGTGAGGCTGTGGTTGAAGCAATGGTAGAGGTAGGAGCCGGGGGTGTTGAAAATGTTGGTGCAACTTCCCGGCAACGAAATGCCGCAGAGGGTTTCGGGCGGCGTGTCGCCGGTCACGCTGTGAATGGCACCCAACCCGGTCCAGATCACCTTGTCGCCGGCTTGAATGGAAACCACCTTCGGGTTGAAGGCAAAGGTGCCAATACCACCAACGACAACGACATTCGTCGTTGCCGCGGTCGCGGGGAGTGGCAACGTCAAGGTGACAACGCACATGCCGGCAACAACCAGCGACAGGAAATATTGTGAAATAGTTTTCATTGTTTTCATCGGTCGAGCCGGATCATCAATTTCGTCCAGAAATCGGTTTGCCAGACGCTAACGCCAATCTTTTGAGCGTACAATTCCGGTTTGGCGCCCCGTTTGGGGCGGGACGTATCCCGGCAAGGAATCCACCAGACCGGCAGGGAAACGGTCCCCGTGAAATTCGCGTGCGGGTTCGCACGCAACCCGGCTTGCGATATGAGAGATCTTGGTTTCACGAATTTCAATCCGCCTGCCCGCACATCATCGCTTTAATACATACGAGGGTTGATCGGCCAGTTTGTTCCCAGGATCAGAATGATTATTTTTAGGCTCGAATGACCGGTCAGAGGTGCGGCAAACTGAAGCAACAACAATCCGCCCGCCCGCTGGGAACAATCTGCGCGGCGGGCACTCCTACAAATGATGCCGCGCTATGGCTCCGGAACTGGATTTTGACGGGATAGTGACTCGGTATTACGAGTCACTCTACCAGTTTGCCTTCAGCCTGACGCGGGCGGAAGCCGACGCGTGCGATTTGACGCAGGAAACATTTTATGTCTGGGCCACCAAAGGCCATCAGTTGCGGGACGCGACGAAGGTGAAGACCTGGTTGTTCACCACGTTGCACCGGCAATTCCTGGAGTCACGCCGGCGGCAGACGCGCTTTCCGCACCACGAACTGGAGGCGGTGGACTACGAATTGCCGCTGATTTCACCGGAAACGGCCAGCTCACTGGACGCGGCCCAGGTGCTCCGCGCACTGGGGCAAGTGGACGAACTTTTTCAAGCGCCGGTAGCGCTCTTTTATCTGGAGGACTGCGCCTACAAAGACATCGCGGAAATCCTCGGCGTGCCGATGGGTACGGTGAAATCGAGAATCGCCCGCGGCATCATGCAATTGCAAAAAATTCTGGCCGACGACATCTCGGCGGCGAACCAAACCAAGAGTTGAGAAAGTGACCAATCAACAAGCCAAAGCAATTTTGTCCGTGTATCGGCCGGGAACGGCGGATGCCGATGACGCCGAGTTTGCCGAAGCGCTGGCCTTGGCGCGCGACGATTCCGCGTTGCGGGACTGGTTTGAAGCGCATTGCGCGGTGCAGCAGGCGTTGCGCGCGCGGTTCAAACAAATCGTCGTTCCCGAAGGTCTGAAGGAGCAGATCATCTCGGAGCGCCGCGCATGGACCGTGCACCAGCGCTGGCGGCGGCCCGTCGCGCTGGTGGCGGTGGCGGCACTGATCGCTGTGCTGATCTCGGTCGCGGCGCTATGGCTGCGACCGGACGCGCAACCGAAAGACGAAGCAAACTTCGCCACATTCCTCAACCGGATGGTGAGCGCCGTGTTGCGTCAATACACGATGACTTTGGAAACTGATGACCCAAATCAAATCCGCGCTCATCTGGCACAGAACCGGGCGCCCGCCGATTATGTGTTGCCCAAGGCGCTCGAAAAAACGGCTACCACCGGCTGCGGAGTGCTGGTCTGGCAGGAGAAAGCGGTTGCCATGGTGTGTTTCCACTCCGGCAAGCCGCTGCCCCCGGGCGAGAAGACCGACATTTTCCTGTTCATCGTTGACCGCAACATGTTGTCGGACGTGCCATCCGGCCTCGCGCCGCAAATTGCCCACGTGAAAAAGCTCGTGACGGCGAGTTGGACGCAAGGGCAGAAGGTTTACGTCCTGGCGACCGAGGGAGACGAGGCGTTGATCCGGCAATATCTGGATTGAACAAATCAGTCCCGGTCCACGCTCATATGATCCACCACCCACTTGAAGTCGGCGATCTGGTTCCGCGGGACGTAGAATGGCAGCCCAGCGGCGTCGGGCTGTGCTGGTCGCTTGGTCATTACATTGACCCAACGGTGGCTTTCGCTATGGCCGTCGGCAAAGGCAAAGGCAGCGCCGCCATTGTGGTAGGACGCAGGCAAATCAATCCATTCTCGGTAATAGGCTTTGTTGAGGAAATAGCCGTCGTTGATGCTGTCCGGGTGCTCGTCCAGGAAGACGAAGATTTGGGAAGGTTGCGGAATGTTCGACAGTTTGAAGAACTGCACGTAGTCGGGATTGTTTTGGTTGTAGCCGCCTTCGGAAAACTCACCGGCATCACCAGCCATTGCGTTCATCGAGTAGCTGCGCACTCGTCCCGACCAGCCGGCGTTGCGTTGTCTCGCGCTCAGAACGTGATCCGACGGGCAACGGTAGATGTTGACCGACCGGCTGGTGTATTCGCCCAGGCTGGCTTCGGTGAGCGTGGCGGTGTTCGTGTTGTCCGAATCCAAGTCCCACGTGAGCACGCTGTTGACCCAGTTCAAATTGGTTTTCTGCGATCCCCCGCCGCGGACAACATTGCCACCCATGCCAAGATTGTAAGCCAGACGGCCCTCGTGGTCGTCCGCATAGAGATGCCATGCCACCCCAAGCTGCCGCGTGTTGTTCAGACAAGCGATTCCGTAGGCCAGGTCGCGTGCCCGGCTTAGCGCGGGTAAAAGCAGCGCCGCCAGAATCGCAATGACGGCGATGACCACCAGCAACTCAATGAGGGTAAAGCCGTCCTGCCGCCCGTTTTCGGGCTTTTCAGCGCTCCGCATGATTGAGCGTGACGAGTTCATGCACATCAGTCGTGGGGAATCGCTCCACGTCGAGGGATTGTGCTGGAATAGAAATAGTTTCAGAACCTGCCGATGTCAAAGCGACGTTGCAATTACGAATTTGGATTACAACTCCGCGATTGCTCCGCGACAGGCCTTTTCGCAATATCTCGCGCCTATGGCGAGTGGCCGCAGGCAATATCCTTTTCACCTGATCGAACCCAAGTGGCGAAAAACTTGGGATGAGCAGCAATCCTTTCGTGCCTTCAATCCGGGCGAGGAAATTCCGGCCAACCACGCCTTCGCCCAACGGCACAAGCTTTCCGGCAAGGCCAGTGCCGCGCAGTTGCCGCCCAAGTTCTACATCCTCGACATGTTCCCGTATCCGAGCGGCGCGGGCTTGCACGTCGGGCATCCCGAGGGCTACACCGCCACGGACATCCTCGCGCGCTACCGCCGCGCGTGCGGGTTCAACGTCCTGCATCCGATGGGCTGGGATTCGTTCGGTTTGCCCGCCGAGCAATACGCCGTCAAAACGGGCCAGCATCCGCGCCAGACCACCGAGGAAAACATTGCCACGTTCAAGCGGCAGATCAACAGCCTAGGCTTCAGCTACGACTGGACGCGCGAACTCGCCACCACCGACCCCGATTACTTCAAGTGGACGCAGTGGATTTTCCTCAAGCTCTACAACTCGTGGTTTAATCCTGAAACCAACAAGGCTGAACCAATCGAAACGCTGCTGTATCCGGCGGAGCTTGGTAGGGACGCGCTGCCGCGCGTCCAGGCCGACCGGCAGGTCGGCCCTACCGACGAGGCGCAACTCGAATCTGCGCGCCGTGCTTATCGCGATTCGAAGCGCCTTGCCTACGTCAGCGAACAACCTGTCTGGTGGTGCGAACAACTCGGCACTGTGCTCGCCAACGAGGAAGTTCAGGACGGCGTGAGCGAAGTCGGCAGCCATCCGGTCGTGCGCAAGCCGATGCGTCAATGGATGCTTCGTATCACTGCCTATGCCGAAAGACTTTTGACCGATCTTGACGCGATTGACTGGAGTGATTCGCTCAAGGAAATGCAGCGAAACTGGATTGGAAGAAGCGAAGGAGCGTATGTCCGTTTCGGATTGGAAGGTCGCACCAAATCTACCGTCGAAGCTCCCAAAGCGGACTCTGATTCTGATTCGATTGATCTTGCGGCAATCGAGGAGTTCATTCGTTCAGCAGAGGAAAGCGAACTGGATTCTATCTGGGTTTTTACGACGCGCCCGGACACGTTGTTCGGAGCTACTTACATGGTGCTCGCACCGGACCACAGATGGGTAGATGAAATCACAACGACCGAGCAACACGAGGCCGTAACTAACTATCGAAGGGAGGTTGCAAAGAAATCCGATCTAGAGCGCACCGAACTCGCCAAGGAAAAGACCGGCGTGTTCACCGGCGCGTATGCCATCAATCCCGTCAACGGCGAAAAGATTCCCATCTGGATTGCTGATTACGTTCTCGCCAGCTACGGCACGGGCGCAATCATGGCTGTGCCGGCACACGACCAGCGCGATTACGAATTCGCTGAAGTATTTCAATTGGAAATAAGACCTGTCGTTGTCCCAGAACCAGGTGACGCTTTCATGCTGGAAAAGAGCGGCGATCCCGCGTTTCCACATTCCTACCAGGAACTCTGTGAACGATACCTCAACAATCCAAAAGTCTTTGACAGTGCGCTTTCGGTAAGCGGTTTGTCCGTCAATTCTCATAACAACGAAATATCTCTTGATCACCTGCCCACCGCCGAAGCCAAAAAGAAAATCACCGACTGGCTCGAAGCCAAAGGCCTCGGCAAGCGCACCATCAATTACAAACTCCGCGACTGGCTCTTCAGCCGACAGCGTTACTGGGGCGAGCCGTTCCCGATTGTCTGGAAGCGCGACGCCAGCGGGAATCTGTATCACGAAGCGTTGCCGGAATCCGCGTTGCCCGTGCTGCCGCCCGTCCTCACGGATTACAAGCCCACCGCCACCGGCGAGCCGCCGCTGGCCCGCGCCAAGGATTGGGTCAACCTCCCCGACGGCTCGACGCGCGAAACGAACACGATGCCGCAGTGGGCCGGCAGTTGCTGGTATTATCTCCGTTATCTCGACGCGAAGAACGCGCAGTCATTAGTCGGCAAAGACGCTGAGAGTTATTGGATGGGCGCGGCTGGTCGAGAGTCGAGAGTCGAGAGTCGAGAGCCAGACTCCGGCAAGCCCTCGACCCTCGACCCTCGACCCTCGACTCCGGGAGTTGATCTCTACGTCGGCGGCACGGAACACGCCGTTTTGCATCTGCTTTACGCGCGTTTCTGGCACAAGGTTCTCTTCGATCTTGGCCACGTCTCGACGCCCGAACCGTTCTTCAAGCTCGTCAATCAGGGAATTATCCTTGGCGAAGACGGCCAGAAAATGTCCAAGGCTCGCGGCAATGTTGTGAATCCCGATGACATGGTAGCCGAATTTGGCGCAGACGCGTTCCGGCTTTACGAGATGTTCATGGGCCCGTTGCAGGACACCAAGCCGTGGAACACCAAGGGGGTCGAGGGCGTGTATCGTTTCCTCGGTCGCGTCTGGCGGCTGTTCGTGGATGAACAGAGTGAGACGGAATTTGAACAGGCCGAGACAACAACAAAGGCGCAAAGACACGAAGAACTGCTGGGCCTAATCAAGCTCCACGCCGCCATCAAAGACGTCGAGCCGACCGCCGCCCAACTCAAGACGCTCCACGCCTGCATCAAGAAAGTCACCGAAGACCTCGACGGGATGCGCTTCAACACGGCGATTTCGGCGATGATGGTTTTTGTGAACGAAGCGATGACGTGGGAAACGAAACCCGTCTCCGTGCTGCGGACGTTTCTCCAGATGCTCGCCCCCTTCGCCCCCCATCTCGCGGAAGAGTTGTGGGCCAAACTCCATTCGTCATTTGTCATTTGTCATTCGTCATTGCCATACGAGCCGTGGCCCAAGTTCGACCCCGCGCTTTTGGTCGAAGACACACTGGAAATACCCGTACAGGTCAACGGCAAGTTGCGCGACGTGATTCGCGTTCCCGCCAACGCCGACAACGCCACGCTGGAAGCCGCGGCGAAAGCCTCGGAGAAAGTTCAGCAGTTCATCGCCGGGAAGACGATCAAGAAAATCATCGTCGTGCCGAAAAAACTGGTGAACATCGCGGTGGCATAGCGCCACGCGCCGTGACGTCAGCCTTTCTCCCCGCCCGCCAAAATGGTCTGAAAATGCGGCGGCTGTTCCTCGCGGGCGACCACACTGATTTCAATCTTTTTGAAACCTGCCTCCTCCAACCAACGGTTCAAATCGCTCTCGGCAAAGCCCAGCCACCGATCGCCGTAAAGCTCGCGGGCCTTCTCGAAGTTGTGCTTGAGCAAATCGAGAATCAGAATCTGTCCATGCGGCTTGAGCATCTTGTGAGCCGCCGCGAGCGCCGCCGTCGGGTCTTCGGCATGATGCAACGCCTGACTGAGAATCACCAAATCCACGCTCCCGACTTCGATGGGCGGGTTCTGCAAATCGCCCAATCGAAATTCCAGATTCTTCAAGCCGTTCTTCTTCGCCTTCGCTGCGCCGAACGCGACAATCTTTTCCGAGTTGTCCACCGCAATGACTTTTTTGCAGCGTCGCGCGAGCAGCTCGCTCAACAAGCCCTCGCCCGCGCCGAGATCGGCCACGACGAGTGGCGGGAGGATTCGCAGCAGCAAATGTCCGAACGCCTGCCATGAGCGGCCCGGACCATAAACGCGATCAAAACGTCCTGCCACTTGATTGAAGAATACCTGCGCCTGCTCATGTCGCCGCGCGAGGATGCGCTTGAGATTGATCTGATCGCTCGCGTGTTCGGGCAATTCCTTCGCACCGCGAATCGCTAGCTGGATGAATTCACCCGTCGCCCCTTCCGGGTGGGGGTTGAGTTTGTAATACGTACGTTTCCCCTCGCGCCTCGCCTGCACCAGCGCGCAGTCCGAAAGCAGCCCCAGATGCGTCGAGATGCGCGACTGGCCGAGGCGGGTGATCTCCTGCAATTCGTTGACCGAAAGCTCGTCGCGCTCCAGTAGGGCCACAATGCGCAGCCGCGTGGCGTCGGACAAAGCCCGAAGCGATTTCAGCGTTGAAGACATGGTCTTTGCCGCGCGCCCAACTTTTTTCCAGAAACCAGTTGACGCGCTTCGAATCTCTTATATCATCTTATCTTGATACGTCAATATGATATTTAACAACGCTGTGACCACCTGAATTCAATGAGCAAACGATATATCTTCTCTTCGGAGTCCGTCGGCGAAGGCCATCCGGACAAAGTCGCCGACACGATTTCTGATGCGGTGCTGGACGCCTGCTTTGCGCAGGACAAGTTCTCCCGCGTTGCCTGCGAGTGCTACGTCAAATCGAACATCGCCATCATCGGCGGTGAGATCACCACAAAGGCGAAGCTCGATTTCGTGAAGATCGCCCGCGACGCCATCCGCGAGATCGGCTACGTCAACGACGACGATGTGTTTCACGCGGACAAGGTGTTCGTCAACGTCATCGTCACCCAGCAGTCGCCCGACATTTCCCAGGGCGTGGACGCGCGCAAGGCCAAGGGCAAAAAGACGGCCAAGCAGGGCGCGGGCGACCAGGGGCTGATGTTCGGATACGCCTGCAACGAAACGCGTGAATTGATGCCGGCACCGATCATGTTCGCGCATCGCCTCGGTAAAGAACTGACGCGCATCCGCAAGACCGGAACCGTGCCGTGGCTGCGGCCTGATGCGAAGTCGCAGGTTTCCGTCGTTTATGAAAATGACAAACCCGTCGCGATTTCCAACGTCGTCATCTCCACGCAGCACAGTGCGGACGTCGAGCATCGCGAGATCGAAAAGTTCTGCATCGAGAAGGTTATCAAGAAAGTTCTCCCCGCTCGTTTGCTCACGAAGAAAACTGAGTTTCTCATCAACCCGACCGGACGATTCGTCGTCGGCGGTCCGCAAGGCGACACCGGTTTGACCGGGCGCAAGATCATCGTGGACACCTATGGCGGCATGGGCCGCCACGGCGGCGGCGCATTTTCCGGCAAGGACCCGACGAAGGTGGACCGCAGCGCCGCTTACATGGGCCGCTGGGTCGCGAAAAATATCGTGGCCGCCGGGCTCGCTTCGCGTTGCGAACTGCAATTTGCTTACGCCATCGGGCATCCCGACCCGGTCAGCGTTCACGTGGAAACCTTTGGTACAAACACTGTCTCGGACAACCGCATTGTCCGCGCCGTCAACCGCGTGTTCAGCTTCCAGCCCGCGGACATCATCGAGCAACTCAACCTGCGCCGCCCGATATATTTGAAGACGACCAACTACGGTCACTTCGGCAAGAGCGACAAAGATCTCACGTGGGAAGCGACCGACAAAGTCGCGGCGCTCAAGCGCGCACTGTAATTGCTATCAACAATCAACTCTCAACTGATATGGCTACTGTAAAACTTCCCCCGTCCCGCGCCAAAACTGCCAGGCTTGTTTCTGGAAATGGCAACGGCGCACCCAAGCACGACTTCAAAGTCAAAGACCTCAGCCTCGCTGAGTGGGGTCGCAAAACCATGCAGGTCTGTGAACACGAAATGCCCGGCCTCATGGCCATCCGCAAGAAGTACGGCGTGAGCAAACCGCTCAAAGGCGTGCGCATCACCGGCTCGCTGCACATGACCATCGAGACCGCCGTCCTCATCGAGACGCTCATTGAACTCGGCGCGTCTGTGCGCTGGGCAAGTTGCAATATCTTTTCCACACAAGACCACGCCGCTGCTGCAATCGCTAAGGCCGGCATTCCGGTGTTCGCGCACAAAGGCGAATCGCTTGAGGAATACTGGAACTTCACCCTTGCCGCGCTCACGCATCCCGGTAACAAAGGCCCGCAACTCATCGTGGACGACGGTGGCGACGCCACGCTCCTCATCCACAAAGGCTACGAACTCGAAAATGGCGACACTTGGATCAACACGCCCAGCGACAATCACGAAGTCGCCGTCATCAAAGCGCTGCTGAAAAAGGTCGCAAAGGAACGCCCCGGTTTCTGGCACCAGGTTGTGAAGGATTGGAAAGGTGTTTCCGAAGAAACTACCACCGGCGTCCATCGCCTCTATCAGATGCTGGAGCAGGGCAAACTCCTCGTGCCCGCTATCAACGTCAACGACTCCGTCACCAAGTCCAAGTTCGACAACCTCTACGGCTGCC
>CAYIOH010000017.1:0-18730 GCA_964364975.1 uncultured Bifidobacteriaceae bacterium | reverse complement strand
TTTTTTTTCGTCGCACCGTTCAAAGTGACGCCTCAAATGGGAATGGAGAATTGTGGCCGTGGCTTTCTTTGTCAAACGGAAGCGGAGGCTCAAGAAATCCTTGCCCTTTGCCAGCCTCGATCCAAGCCGCGTATCGGCATGGCGCGAGCACCTTTTTGGGGTGCGGTCGTCGAGCTGCGGGATATGCGACGCACGCAAGACCGCATCGGCGTGTTCCCAAATTCTTCGGGGGAGTTCCTCGTTCGCCACGTGGAATACAACTCGATCACAGGCAAGATTGACCGCGAAATTCGAGCGCAAAGTTTTGCGAGCAAGACTGAGGCGGACGCGATGGCGGATAAATGGTGGAGGGAGTTGGGGGCGGAAAAGGCTGAATACAAGAAGCAACAGGCTCAACGCAACAAACCCGAACCATTCGCCGAGCCGCCGGACCAAATTGATCCAGCCGACACGCATAAACTTGCGGGCGAGGGGGACAGACGCGACGCAGAAGCAGCGCGGCAAACCGCGTTAAGCCGCAAGTGGCCACGCACTTTGAAGGCAATGAAAGCCAAAGCTGACGAGCAAACAATCGAAGAAGCCTACCTGCTCGATACTGCCGAGCTTACAGGCGCGGAAAGGTTTCCATCTGACACGCCGCACTTGGCAAAGGAAGTTGCCCGTGCGCTATACAATCATTCCCGGCGCACCCGGAAAAACCGGACACTTTTGATTGACGAAGCCATTGCCTTTCACTGGCCGAAACTCGTTTACCTCGATAACAAAGAATTTGCCAAAGCAGTCACAGTCCTGTCTGGAATTCCGGTCACGCCCAGCCAAGCGAAACAACGGCGCGTGCGCTTGAATCTCACTTCCCGCTGTCCCGCAGGCCGCCGCCCCTCAGAGTAGGCACCTGAACGCGCGGTGGGATTTTGCTGCCGCGAGTTTGTCACGGATTCAGCACAAATGAATCTGCCCATGCAACTATTCGCGCATGATAGACAAGTTAGCTGACTCCAAGAACACTGGCGGAACATCCGCCCAACAATCAAGGCCAGTGCCTGCCAAGGCGCGGGAATTACTTCAAGACCAATCCAACGGCCTGCCCGTCTGGATTCGCAGCCCCAAGACCGGCACAGAATACTTCACTGAATTCACCCGGGCGAAACTTTGCAAAAGCGCAAGCAAAGGACATTTTAGCATCCGTGCCCCGGGCCAAGTGAAGAGCAGAAGACTTTTTTACCTGCAATTGTAATTTGCGGAAAATACCGTTCACACGCGGAGTGCCCGGCACGACGGCAACCCGAGCGAGAAACGCAATCGTTAGGAGACTGACTTCCTAGGGGGTAAGTATCACGTTTGTGACGTGGAATAACGGCCCCGAACCTCTTTGAAGTGGCTGGACTGGTTAGCAGTAAGGCTTAGCAGTCGAGCGAATTGAATTTAAAAAGGTCACACAACCATTGATTTTGTAAGTGATTTTAGAGAATGGAGCGGGCGAAGGGAATCGAACCCTCGTGTGAAGCTTGGAAGGCTTCCGTTCTACCACTGAACTACGCCCGCATCTGGCTGCCCGCATCTTACCGCGCGCGCTTGCCTTGTCAATCCGCGGACGTTACCCTCGCGCCCGATGAACTCGCTGCTTCTCACCGGCGGACGGGTGATTGACCCTGCCAACCGCCTCGACGTTTCCACCGACCTGCTCATTCTAAACGGTAAAATCGCTGCCGTCGGCAAGGACGCCGTGCAGAAAGCGCCGCGGGAAATCGAAAAACTCGACGCGAGGGGTCTCGTTGTTTGTCCCGGCCTGATTGATTTGCACGTTCACCTGCGCGAACCGGGCCAGACGCAAAAGGAAACCATCGCCACCGGCACCGCAGCGGCGGCGCGCGGCGGATTCACCTCGCTCGTCTGCATGCCGAACACTTCACCGGCCATTGACAACGCCGGCACGGTCGCGCTCATTCACGAACGCGCGGCGCGTGACGGGATTGTTAATGTTTTTGTCGCGGGAGCGATCTCGAAAAGCATCGCGGGCGAGGAACTGGCGTCCATCGGTTCACTCAAACGCGCCGGGGTGGTGGCAATCACCGACGACGGCCATTGCGTGCAGAACAACGAACTCATGCGGCGCGCGCTCGAATATGCGAAGATGTTCGATTTGCCGGTGATGGATCATTGCCAGGACTACTCGCTGGTCACCAGCGGCGTGATGCACGAAGGCTACTGGAGCACCGCGCTCGGTTTGCAAGGGTGGCCGGCGGCGGGCGAGGAAATGATCGTGGCCCGCAACATCCTGCTGGCCGAATTGACGGGCGCGCGGGTGCATTGCCAGCACTTGAGCGCGGCGGGCAGCGTCGAGTTGCTGCGCGCGGCGAAAAAGCGCGGCCTGCCCGTTTCGGGCGAGGCCTGTCCGCATCACTTCACACTCACAGACGCGGCCATCGCGGGCAGTGAGAAATTCTGGGCCACGGACGGCGAGGGTGTTTTCGGTTTCGGCGATGGTCGCCGACGACGTGAGGCGGCGGACGCTTCGGCTGGACAAGGTCGTGATGTCCGCCTCGTTACCTCGGCGACTACGAAACCGGAATGGCCTGTTTACGACACGAATTTCAAAATGAATCCGCCGTTGCGTTCCGCACGCGACCGCGAGGCCATCCTCGCCGGGTTGGCCGACGGCACGATTGAAATTCTGTGCAGCGATCACGCACCGCATTGCGATTTCGAAAAGGAAGTGGAATTTGATTACGCGCCCTTCGGCATCACCGGGCTGGAAACGGAACTGGCGCTCTCGCTCATGCAGCTTTACCACGCGAAACGGCTTGGACTTTCCGACCTGATCGCAAAATACACCGTCGCTCCGGCGCGGCTGTTGAATCTGGCGAAAGGCACGTTGAGCGTCGGTGTGGATGCGGACGTGACGGTGTTTGACCCCGATTGCGAATGGGTGTTCGAGCGCGATGCAACCGCCAGCAAATCATTCAACAATCCGTTCTATGGCTGGCCGCTCAAGGGCAGGGCGGTGGCGACCATTGTCCGCGGACGGCGGGCGCAAGTTGAACAAGCCGGGGCGGTGCGCGTCTAAATTTGCAAACGATAAAACAAACATGAAAAAAATCATCCTCATCACAGCGCTGGTATGCGCGGCCTTCATCGCGCACGCGGAAAAATTGAAGTGGCTCACCGACGCAACCAAAGCCCAGGCACAGGCCAAGGCGGAGAAGAAACTGGTGTTCCTCGATTTCACTGGGTCGGACTGGTGCGGCTGGTGCATCAAGCTCGACAAGGAGGTTTTTTCCAAGCCCGAGTTCGCGGAGTATGCCCGCAAGAATCTGGTGCTTGTGGAAGTGGATTTCCCGCGCCGGAAACGGTTGAGCGACGCGCAGCAAAAAGCGAACGACGACCTCGCGCGCAAGTACAAGATTGAGGGCTATCCCACCATCATCGTGCTCAACGGCGAGGGCCGACAGGTGGGCGAACTGGGTTACGTGCACGGCGGGCCGAAGGCGTTCATCGCGGAATTGGACAAGGCGAAGAAGAAGTCGGGTTAAGATTCTGTCCTTGGCGTGGCCATAGGAGGCCGCACTTTTTGGTTCATTCGGGAAGTTTGTCTCTGAGCAGTAGAGCAACGGTCTAGTTTGGCCGTTTCGCGGGCTCTTGGGCGTGGGAGAGTGCGCTTGCTTACAGGACAACTCCCGGCATAGTTCACGCGAGTATGCCACTGATCAAACTCAACCGAATCAACAAAGGCGGTGAAATTGTGCTCAATAGCGAGCACATCGTATTCATTGAAACGGAAGCCAAAAGCACGACCGTACACATGACGAACGGGTTGCTTTTTTCGGTGGAGGAAGCCCCGGCGGCCATCGCCGGCGTGATCGAACGTTTGGAAAGCGACCGGATCAAGAACGGGATTGTGGAAACCAGTCACGGCGGCAAACCACCAGGCTGAAGTGTCCGGTTTTGCACCCAGGTTCAGCGCGGCAGCTTTCCAAGCCGACTCTCAGTCATGAAGACCATCGCCATCATCGGCGCATCCAACGACCGGCGCAAATACGGCAACAAGGCCGTGCGCGCCTTTGTGCAGCAGGGTTACGAAGTGTTTCCGGTCAATCCGAACGAGAAAACCATCGAAGGATTGCGCGCGTTCAAGCGCATCGCCGACGTTCCGGTGCGACCGCTGATGGTCAGCGTTTATCTCCCGCCTGCGGCGACGCTGAAGCTATTGCCCGACATCGCGGCCAGAGGTTGCGACGAGGTCTGGCTCAATCCCGGCACTGAATCCACGGAAGTAATGGCCGAAGCCGCGCGGCTCAAGCTGAATGTCATTCAAGCTTGCAGCATTGTGGGTGTGGGCCTCTCGCCGGAGTCGCTTTGACTGGTGTTGAGTCCACGACCCGCCGGGATGGCCGGCTCGCAAAAAAATCTCTTTACGGACTTGCGGCAACGGAAAACGGGTCTATTTTCAATTGGCAACCTGGAGAAGACGCGTATGAAAACCAAAAAGACCACAGCCGTCGAACAACCCGCGCCGTTCACGCCCGGCATCACCAAAGCGATGGTGCGGCAGCACGCTTACGAATTATTCCGCGACAAGCTGCCGAACCGTCCGCTGACGTTGGAAAATTGGGTGCTGGCCGAGAAGGATTTGGCTGGCACGCTCGAGACGGAAACGATTGCCGGCTGACTTGCGCCCGGATTCTTGGTGCGTCGGTGCGGGCGAAAAGCCCGTCAGACGGTTGAGCCTGTGCCGATGCGCCATTTACACACGCCGGACGAATATCAAATCGAAGAGCAACGGATCGGACTCAACCAGCGCCGCCCGCGGTGGCCTTCTGCGGCTCGCCTTTCACCAACGCGACCGCGTAATCGCGGTTCATCTTGGCAATGAAGTCCAGGCTGATTCCCTTCGGGCACACCGCTTCGCACGAACCGGTGACCGTGCAATTGCCAAAACCTTCGGCATCCATTTGTGCAACCATTTTGCGCACGCGCCGATCTTTCTCCGCCTTGCCCTGCGGCAGATAGTTGAGGTGAGAAACTTTCGCGGCGACGAAGAGCATCGCACTGGCGTTCTTGCACGCCGCCACGCATGCGCCGCAACCGATGCAGGCCGCCGCGTCCATGGCGACTTCGGCGATTTCCTTCGGAACGGGAATCGCGTTTGCGTCGGGCGCGTTGCCGGTGTTCACGGAAACGAATCCGCCCGCTTGAATGATGCGCTCAAACGCGTCCCGGCTCACAATGAGGTCTTTGAGCAACGGAAAAGCGTTTGCGCGCCACGGTTCGACGGTGATGGTGTCACCGTCCTTGAAATGCCGCAGGTGCAACTGGCAGGCCGTCGTGCCCTTTTGCCCGCCGTGCGGCACCCCGCTGATTACGAGCGAGCAAGTGCCACAAATGCCCTCGCGGCAGTCGCTGTCGAACGCGATCGGCTCGCGACCCTCGGCAATGAGCCGCTCGTTCACCACGTCGAGCATTTCCAGGAACGACATGTCCGGGATGATGTCGGTGGCCTGGTAAGTCTCGAACTGGCCGGGTGAAGCCGCGTTCTTCTGTCGCCAGACTGTGAGCGTGAGGTTCATTTGTAACTTCGGGTCGCAAGCTTCACTTCCTCATACGCCAGCGGCTCTTTGTGCAATTCAGGCTTATTGTCCAAGCCTTTGAACTCCCAGGCGGCAACATAGGCAAAGTTCGCGTCGTCGCGCTTCGCCTCGCCGTCCTCGGTCTGATTCTCGACGCGGAAATGGCCGCCGCAGGATTCCTCCCGGTGGAGCGCGTCGAGACAAAGCAATTCGGCAAATTCCAAGAAGTCCGCCACCCGACCGGCCAGTTCGAGGTCCTGGTTCAATTCCTCGCCGCTGCCGGTGACTTTGACATTTTTCCAAAACTCTTCGCGCAGTTGCGGGATGCGTTTGAGATTCGTCTCCAGGCCCTGGCGGCTGCGAGCCATGCCGCAGTTTTCCCACATTAGCTTGCCGAGTTCTTTGTGGAAGCTCACGACGCTGCGCCGGCCATTGATGCCCAGCAATCGCTTCGTGAGATTTCGCACGTCTTCCTTGGCCTGCTTGAACTCCGCGTGACTCGTCGGGACTTTCACCGGCTTGATCGAGGCGAAGTAATTCCCGATCGTGTAGGGTAGAATGAAGTAGCCGTCCGCCAGACCTTGCATGAGCGCACTCGCGCCGAGGCGGTTCGCGCCGTGATCGCTGAAATTCGCCTCGCCGAGGACGAACAGGCCCGGGATCGTGCTCATCAAATTGTAATCCACCCACGTGCCGCCCATCGTGTAATGCACGGCGGGATAAATCCGCATCGGCACTTTGTAGGCGTTTTCGCCGGTAATCTTTTCGTACATGTCGAAAAGATTGGCGTAACGTTCGCGGATCTTGTCTTCACCGAGGCGCTTGATGGCGTCGGCGAAATCCAAATAGACGCCCAACCCGCCCGGCCCAACGCCACGCCCCTCGTCGCAAACTTCCTTGGCCGAACGCGAGGAAATGTCGCGCGGCGCGAGATTGCCGTAACTTGGATACTTGCGTTCGAGGTAATAGTCGCGCTCGTTTTCTGGGATGTCCGCCGGCACTCGCTTGTCGCCTTTCTGCTTTGGCACCCAGACGCGGCCATCGTTGCGCAACGATTCGGACATCAGTGTCAGCTTGCTTTGATGGTCGCCGCTCGCGGGAATGCACGTCGGATGAATCTGCGTGTAACAAGGGTTCGCAAAGAACGCACCCTTCTTGTAAGCGCGATACGTTGCCGTAACGTTGCAACCCTTCGCGTTGGTCGAGAGGAAGAAAACGTTTCCGTAACCGCCGGTCGCGAGCACCACAGCGTCGCCTGCATGCGAGGAAATTGCTCCGGTCACGAGGTCGCGGACCACAATGCCTTTGGCTTGGCCGTCCACGACGACAACGTCGAGCATCTCCGTGCGGGGAAACATCTGGATGTTGCCCAGCCCGATTTGCCGGCACATCGCCTGATATGCGCCGAGCAAAAGCTGCTGCCCCGTCTGGCCGCGCGCGTAAAACGTCCGCGAAACCTGCGCTCCGCCGAAGCTGCGGTTCGCCAGTGTGCCGCCATATTCGCGCCCGAACGGAACGCCCTGAGCCTCGCACTGGTCAATGATGCTCGCGCTCACTTCCGCGAGACGATACACGTTGGCTTCGCGGGCGCGGAAATCGCCGCCCTTGATCGTGTCGTAGAACAGCCGCTGCACCGAGTCGCCGTCGTTCTGATAATTCTTCGCCGCGTTGATGCCGCCCTGCGCCGCGATGGAGTGTGCGCGCCGCGGCGAATCCTGGAAGCAAAACGCTTTGACCTTGTAGCCCAATTCCGCCAGCGACGCGGCGGCGGACGCTCCGGCCAGGCCCGTGCCCACGATGATGACCTCGAACTTCCGCTTGTTCGCGGGGTTGACGAGCTTCATCTCAAACTTGTGCTTGTCCCACTTCTGCGCGAGCGGGCCACCGGGAATTCTGGCATCAAGGCTCATGTTACAGGACCCCCTTTCCGACCAGCCGCAGCAAAACCGCGAGTGGAATCGAAATGTAGCCGAGGAAAATCAAAATTGATCCCCATTTCGCCAGACATTTTGGCAGACACGGGCAGCAACCAACCTTGATGCCCAGCGATTGAAACATGGCGTAAACCCCATGACTCAGGTGCGTGCAGAGCAAAGCCATCGCGATGATATAAAAGCCGGACACCAGCGGATGCCGAAAACCGGTTACCATCATCGCATAAACATCGTGCCGATCCTTTTCATCGTGCAACGTCAAAAAATCCGTTCCCGTCAGATTGATCGCTTTTACCTGCACCGTGTAGTGCAGCAGATGGTAAATGATGAACGCCGCGACGATGAGTCCACTCATCAACATCGTGCGCGAGGCATAGCTCGCCGCGGGCGCTGCCGGATCGTCCGCATAGCCGACCGGGCGCGCGGCTTTGTTTTCCCGCGAGAGCTTTGCCGCCGACCAGACGTGCAGCAGCACCAGCAGGATCAATCCGATGCGCGCCGGCCAGATGATTTCCATGTTCGACTGGAGGAAGTGGCCATAGCGGTTGATCGCCTCCGGGCCGAGGAAGATTTGCAGGTTGCCCGCCAAATGCCCGACGACGAACAAGAAAAGGAAAGCGCCGCTCGCGGCCATGACAAATTTTTTGCCCAGCGACGATTTGAAAAGGCGTGCGGTGCTGCTCATCCGAAATTGCTTTGATGCCACCGAATGAGCGCGAACGCCCCTTCAGGCGCACGAAAGCTAATAAGGCGAGCCTTTTTCGTCAATGAGACAATGCTGATATAAAACTCACTTCGCCCACTGCAGCTATTGCTTATATGCGCCGACGTTGGACCAGTGCGCTGACCGCATGCCGGCAGGAGAGTTGCGGTTCATTGGCCCGTAACAACTTTATTGCTTCCGCGTCCGATTCCCGGTTTTGTTTCGCCCGTGAAACCAAAATTCTGGCGCAAGGATTTGCCACTCGCGCACACGTGGACCATCGCGCGAGGAAGCGCAAATACTCGTCAGGTTGGCTTCGTGGAGTTGACCGCTGCGGACGGCACCGCCGGCTTGGGCGAAAGCTCACCCAGCACGCGCTACGGCGAATCCGTGGACACGGTTGAATCCTTCTGCCGAAAAGTGGATGCCACCCGGCTCTCCTTCGACGACGTGACCAGCAGCATGAACTATCTGGACACGGTTACCTCCGGCGAGATGTCCGCCAAGTGCGCCATCAACCTCGCGTTGCTCGACGGCGCGGCCAAGCGCGCCAAAAAATCCGTCTGCGATTTCCTGGGTCTGGGCTTCCGCGAAAATCATCACGTCACCTCCTTCAGCGTCGGCATTGACACGCCCGACGTGATTCGCAAAAAAGTTCTCGCCGCCGGAAAATATCCCGTGCTCAAACTGAAGGTCGGCGGGCCGGACGACCGGGCCAACCTGGCCGCGCTGCGCGAAGTCGCGCCCACCAAGCCCGTGCGCGTGGACGCCAATGAAGCCTGGACGACCAAAGAGCTCGCGTTGGAAATGCTCGAGTGGCTCGCCCGCGACCCCCACATTCAATTCGTCGAGCAGCCCATGCCTGCCGACACGGACCCGAAGGATTTGATCTGGCTCAAGCAGCGCTCACCTTTGCCGCTGTTTGCCGACGAAAGCTATCACCTTGCCAGGGACGTCGCGCGCTGTGCTGAATGTTTTCACGGCGTGAACGTGAAGCTGGTGAAGACCGGAGGCGTGAGCGCGGGTTTCGACGCGTTGCGCGCGGCGCGCAAGGCCGGCTTGAAAACCATGATTGGCTGTATGATTGAATCCAGCGTGCTCATCAGCGCCGCCGCGCATCTCGCCGAACTATGCGATTATCTCGACTTGGACGGCAATTTGCTGATCACCAACGACCCGTATCTCGGCGTCACCGCCGAAAACGGCATCCTGTCGTTCGCCAACACTCCGGAAAAATCCGGCCTGCGCGTCTGCCCGCGATCAAGTTGATTCCCGGTAATTCCCTCACCGCACTTGACCACTCGTGAAGGATGGTTATCATCGCCCCAGTTTCAAATGAACGTTTTTCGCACAATCGTTGTGGCAGTTGCCGTCGGCGGTCTCGGCGCGGCGCTCCACGCCCAACTGGCTGACGGCATCAAGGCCATTGTTCACGACTCCGTCATCACGTACCAGGAAGTCGAGGCTTTCACGGCGCCGGCCGCCGAAGTGTTGCGCCGGCAGTACCGGACGCAGCCGGACATTTACGAGAAGAAACTTGCCGAAACACTTAACGAAAGCCTGGAGCAGTTGCTTGAGCGCCAGCTCATCATCCACGATTTCAAGGCTGCGGGCTACAACATGCCTGAAGCCATCATTGATGACGCCGTGCAGGAGCGCATCCGCGCCCGTTACGGCGATCGCGCCAAACTCACCAAGTCGCTCCAGGCGCAAGGAACGACTTACGAAAAATTCCGCCAGCAGATGCGGGATCAGATCATCGTCGAGGCGTTGCGGGGCAAGAACGTCTCATCGGAAATCATCATCTCCCCGCACAAAATTGAAACCTACTACCTGGCCCACCAGGATGAGTTCAAACTCGAGGACGAGATCAAATTGCGCATGATCGTTTTGAACAAGCCGCCGGAGTCCGAAGCGGCTGCCGTCCGGCAACTGGCGCAGGAGATTCTCGGCAAAATCAAGGAAGGCGCCGCGTTCTCGGAAATGGCCGCGGTGTATTCGCAAGGTTCGCAGCGCAACCAGGGCGGCGACTGGGGCTGGGTCGAACGCAAGGTGTTGCGCAAGGAACTGAGCGATGTGGCCTTCGCCCTCAAGGCTGGCGAACTTAGCGGTGTGATCGAAACCCCCGAAGCCTGCTATCTCATGCTCGTCGAGGAAAAACGGGCCGCGCACGTGAAGCCGTTGGGCGACGTGCAGGAGGAAATCGAAAGGGCCATGCTCACGCAGGAACGATCGCGTCTGCAAAAGCAGTACGTGAATCGGCTGAAGAAGAAAACGTTCGTCCGGTATTTTTAAGAGTGGCGAGAGATGCGTGACGCGTATCACGCGATGGTAATTTTCTCGACACCCGTCACTCGGCACACATCACTCACTCCATGACCGGCTGGATCGGCATCACGCTTGGCGACGTCACCGGCATCGGCCTCGAGGTAACGCTCAAGGCGCTCGCGGCGGAAGGGCCGGCGGATGACACGCGCTATCTCTTGATCGGCGACGCCGGGCACGCGCGCCGGTTCAATCAACAATTCAGCCTGAATCTTCCCCTGCAAACGTTCGGCGGCTGGAAAGAGCCGGGGCGCTACTTCATTCTTAATCCGCTCACCGAGTCTTTGCCCCCCGATATGATCGAAGGCTCGCCCGCCGCCGCGCGCGCGGCCGTCGCCTGGCTGGACGAAGCTGCGCGCCGCTGCCTGCGCCACGAATTGGACGCAATGGTGACCGCGCCTGTGAACAAGGCCAGCATCGTCAACGCGGGACATGCCTTTGTAGGCCAGACGGAATTCCTCTCGCAACTCGCCGGTGCCGACCGCACCGTGATGATGTTGCTCGGCCAGGATGACCGCAGCCGCTGGTTGCGCGTGGCGCTCGTCACCACACACGTGCCGATCAAAATGGTTGCGCAGCAGATTACGCGGGCAAAAGTTGACCTCGCCATTGATCTCGCCGCGCAGTCGTGTCGCGACCTCGGCCTGCCGCGCGCACGCATCGCGGTGTGCGGCTTGAATCCGCACGCGGGCGAAGGCGGCCAGATGGGTGACGAGGAGCAGACGATTATTGGCCCGGCGGTGCTGGCGGCGCAGCGGCGGCGACTGGACGTGCTTGGCCCGCTCAGCGGCGATACAGTTTTTCACCACGCCTTGCGCGGCGATTACGACGCGGTGGTGGCGATGTATCACGATCAAGGCTTGGCGCCGCTGAAAGCCGTCGCCTTCGACACTGGTGTGAACTGGACGCTCGGCCTGCCGTTCATCCGCACCTCGCCCGACCACGGCACGGCCTACGACATCGCGGGCCAGGGTATCGCGAATCCATCCAGCATGATCGCGGCGATCCGGCTGGCGAAGCAACTGGCACAGCGCCCCCGCTAGTTGTTTTTATCCATCTCTGCTTTGGCGAGGGCGCGGCGCCCGAGGAGCGCCTGATCGTTGGGATGGGCTTCGAGGAGGCGGTTGAGATGGAAGACGGCAGCGAACCATTGCCGGGCATGCTCGCTCGCTTCCGCCTCGCGCTGATGCCAGACCAGCGCCGCAGCGGGAGTGGTGGCCAGGTTTCCGGCGTATTTTGTCCGCAATGTCTGCCAAGTGCTCAGCAACTCTTCGGGCTGCAGCGGCACCACCCCGCCAGTGGTGTCAATTCGCTGGCCACTCAACATCGCGGCCATAAGCAACAAATCCCGGGCAGGCCGGTCATTTTTCGGCACGTCCCAGATGCGCGCCGTGTGGTCCTCGCTGGCCGTGACGATGCGACGGCCTTCGGGGCTGAAGGCAACATGCGAAACCGGGCCGTCATGTTTCAACGGCGGCGAAACGGGTTCGCCCGTGGCGGCATCCCACACTCGCGCCGTTCCATCCTTGCTGGCAGTGACGACGCGGCGACCGTCCGGGCTGAAGACGGCGCGTTGCACCGGCCGGTCGTGTTTCAATGCTGGAGTCAGAGGCTGGCCGGTGGCCGCATCCCAAACGCGCGCGGTCTTGTCGCTGCTGGCGGTGACCACGCGGCGGCCATCGGGACTGAACTCCGCGTAGGGCACGCCGTCGCTGTGACGAAGCGGCGGTACCACTTGTTTGCCCGTCCTCCAATCCCAGATTTGGGCTTCACGTTCGTCCATCGTCGGCAGTGTGCAGGCGGTGAGCAGCCGTCGTCCATCCGGGCTGAAACAGACATACGACACTTTCCCCCGGAATTTCATCGGCGGACCCATTGGTTGGCCGGTCGCAGCGTTCCAGACGCGCACCTCACTCTCGCGCGAGTTAACAGTGTCGCCGGTACTGGTCACGACCCATCGGCCATCGGCACTGAATGTTGCTTGCCACAGCCCGGTGTCATGCGCTAGTCGCGGAGTGACCGGCTGCCCAGTCGTTGCGTCCCAGATTCGCGCGGTGCGGTCAACGCTTGCCGTGACCAACCGCCGGCCATCCGGGCTGAAGGTGGCACCCCTAAGCTGGTCGAGATGCGACAACGGAGGACATGCTTGTTGCCCGGTGGCGACATCCCAAACGTGCGCCGAATGTCCGGTGCCCGCCGTAACCACGCGGCGACCGTCCTGGCTGAACGCGGCCCTGAAGAAAAGGTTCGGAGTTTTCTCTTCGTCCCTCAGCGGTTGGGTCATCGGCCGGCCGGTCGCCGCATCCCACACTCGCGCGGATTGGTCAGCGCTGGCGGTAAGGAGACGGCGGCCATCACGGCTGAACTCGGCGCTCAGTACACTGTCGTTGTGGCGTAGAGGTGGAACGGCGGTCGGCGGGGGAAACAATTCCCACAGCCGCGCGGTCCTGTCGCGGCTGATGGTGAGCAGCCGCCGGCCTTCCGGGCTGAACGTCGCAAACGTGCCCGAATTATTGTGCGGCAGACAGGCAACGAGTGCGCCGCTGGCCGCATCCCACACGCGCACGACCGGTTCCGAGCCAGCGGTCACGACGCAGCGCCCATCGGGACTGAACTCAGCGTGCCAGACGTCACTGTTGTGCTTCAGGGGCAACAGGAACAATCGCCCCGTGAGCGCGTCCCACAGGCAAGCGGTCTGGTCGCGGCTGGTCGTGACAATTTTGCGCCCATCGGGACTGAACACGGCGTACAAAACCCCTTTGTTGTGCTGCAACGGCGCGCCGAGCGGCTGGCCGGTGGCCGCATCCCAAAGCCGCGCGGTGCGATCATTGCTGGCCGTGAGGACCCGGCGGCCGTCGGGACTGAAGACCGCGTGGCGAACTCTTGCCCCGTGCTTCAGGGGCGGAGCCAGCGGGATTCCGGTCGTCGCATTCCAGATCACCGCGGTTTGGTCGCGGCTGGCGGTGACAACTTTTTTTCCGTCAGGGCTGAAAGCAGCTTGGTCAACTATGTCCGTGTGCCGGAGGGGCGGGCCGATCGGCTGACCGGTCGCCGCGTCCCACACCTGAGCTTCACCCAGACTCGCCGCGGGAGTTCGGACGACCTTGACGCGCTCGCCGTTGGGGAGACGCCGTGGATAAATGTACTGAGAATCAAAAACAACCACGCCGCAAGTTGTGACGATCCGGCGGCTGTCCGGGCTGAAAGCGGCGGAGCGGACTTCGAGCGTGTGTTGGATGGGCGGGCAGACCAGTTTGCCGGTGGCGGCGTCCCACACCCGCACACCAGCGTCACGGCTGGTCGTGACGATGCGGCGTCCGTCGGGACTGAAGGCGGCATGGCCGACTTCATCGTCATGCGCCAGTGGCGGGAGGGCGAGCTGGCCCGTGGCGGCGTCCCAGATGCGGGCGCTGTGCCCGGCGCCGGCGGTGACGAAGCGGCGGCCATCCGGGCTGAACGCGGCATCATAAAGCCGGTTCTCATGAACGCAGAGCACGCTCAGCCGGGGGCACTGGCGCCAGACCGATTCAAAACGGTAGCGGTGCATTTCCTCGGTCTGCGGGTCCCTTTTGGCCAAACGAAGCGACTCAGCGGTCCAAAGCAGCGCGCCCGTGAGATCGCCATCGTCCATGAGGCGCACGGCGTTGGCCACGTTGAGCCGAACCAGCCTTTGGGTCGCCCTTTTCTCCGCGCGACTCGCCTGGAAATAGGCGCCGCCGGCCAGGAGCGCGAGCAAGGCGATGCCAAAACCGATTTTCGTGGCGAGCGCGAGGCGCCGCTCCATGGAATGAAGGCGCTTGACCGATTTGCCGCTGCGCACCAACACGAGGTCGTGGTGCATTTCCTCGGCGGATTGGTAGCGCTTGCGCGCATCGGGAGCGCAGGCCTTGAAAATCACCTCGTTGAGTTCAAGGAGACCGTCCTGTTCGCCAAGCTCGGCCAGATTGGTCGGAGGCTCCGGGTAATCCTGGCGGTCTTTTCCCGTGCTGATTTCGTAGAGGACTTTGCCCAGGCTGTAGAGGTCTCCTTGCGGCGTACCAGGACCTTCGGGCGGAATGAAACCTTCCGTCCCGACGAAGGAAACAGTCTGGCCGACTTCAGCCACTAGACCGATGTCCGCCAGTTTGGGCACGCCGTGGACGAAGATGATGTTTGAAGGCTTGACGTCGCGATGGATCAGACCGTGTTTGTGCAGGTGCCCAAGAGCGTCGGTGAGGAACAAACCCCAGCGCAGGCATTCCTCCAGAGTCAGCCTGCCACGGTGGTAAATTTCGCTCTTGATGGTCTTGGGGACATAGGAACTGGGGTCTCGGAGCGCTGGAGTGCTGGAGGGTTGGGTGGCGGATGGTTGCCCATCACTCCGTTCTGGCTGGGCATCATCCGCCAGTTCCATGACGTAGTAAAAATATCCCGCCGGATCGTTTCGGCCCATTTGCAGAATATCCACGAGCCCTTCATGCGAGCGGGAAACCGGCTCGAACATCTGCATGCCTTCAAACTCGCGCTCGAATGGCCGATCGTGTTCGAAGCTGCTGCGATAAATGACTTTGACTGCGCGGCAAGTGCCCATCACGTTGCGGGCCAGCCAGACGTCTCCGTAGCTCCCGCCACCAATGCGGCGGAGCAATTCGTGGTCGGGGATTTGGGGCGCGCGAGTTCGATCTGCGCCGGCGGGAGCAGTGCCCACGTTGGCTTCTGGCGCGTCATTGCTCACGGTGGCCTCGCTTCAATTCGGATGCGGGAAAGCGAATGTTCCCTCCGTAGCAGGAGGCCTGACTTCACGCAAGAGTTTTTCCTCCGGTTTTTCACCGGTTGGTCCGTGCCTGGCGAGGAGCGCGGCATTTATGCCGCTTCACCGCAATTCACGCTTTGGTGTTCAATGGCTGCGGGGCAGGCGGCAGATGAAGCGGCATAAATGCCCGCGCTCCGGTCGCGCTTCGCCGTTTCCTCAACGGTGTCGTTCGGGCTACATCAACTTCGCTTCCAAAATCCTGACCTCCCGTTTGATCAAGGCGGAGACGCGATGCTTGGCCAGATAAACCTGGCCCACGTTGACCCGCAGTGACCGGGCCACTTTCTGGATGGGCAATTGCTTGACCGCGTAAAGATGGAACATCTGGTAATGCTTGGGATTCACTTTGCGTTTGACCTTTTCCGTGGCCGCAGTCAGCAGGTTCCTCTGCCATTCCTCGTCCCAGATCGCGTCCAGTTTGGATCCAGCGGGGTCGGGAACCCGTTCGATGGTGGGCGTGCGCGGCGTGTCTTCCGGGCGGCGCTTCTTGAGAGCGCACGCGGGCGGACGTTTCCTGAATTGGTCAACAATGCGTTTGCGGGTCAAATGCTGCAGCCAGGTCTTGAAGGAACACGCTGCGGGATCGTATTTGAATCCCGGCATGGTCTTGGCCACCGAGAGGAGGGTCTCTTGCACCACGTCCTGCGCTTCCTCTTCCGTGAGTCCGGCGCGAATGGCCACGCCGTAGATCAGCCGCCAGTAAGTGCTGAAGAAGTCCCGCCAGCTTTCCTGGTCCTCCCAATGCTTGAGGCGGCTGAGCAAGCTCCGCCGCGTCGGAATGAATTCGTCCCGGTCGTTCACCATAAATTCAGCGCGCTAACGGTTAATCGCAAATCCGAAACGGTTCTTTCAACCAATTCCGACCCACTCCCCCGTTCTTCCAACCATCCCGGCCGGCGGGTGGCGAACGAGTGACGACTGATAAAGGACAAAGCACCACGGGCCGCGGATCAAGGATAAAAGACCACCGGCTAAATTTTTTGAAAGATTCGCCTTTCTGGCCCGATTAACTGGTGAACCGTTTTACGAAACTCTGGTTCCGAATGTATCGCCCAAAAATCGAACGAAAGGCAAACATCATGAAAAGCGCAAAAACCATCTCCAGAATCTTTCTGACCGTATTCTCGACCGGTCTAATCGTTGGAGGCGCCAACTCGGCTTTTGCCCAGGGCGGCTCCTGGGCCACCAAAGCCCCCATGCCAACACCGCGTGTGTCACTTGGCGTCGGGGTTGTTGCGGGGAAACTGTACGCCGTCGGAGGAAATCAGAGCAGCGGCTATCCGGTGAACGGAACGACGGAAGCCTACGATCCGATCACCGACACATGGACGACGAACGCACCCATGCCCACAGCGCGTGGACGTTTGGGCGTCGCCGCAGTGAACGGGATTGTCTATGCGATGGGCGGCTGCGGCGATAATGCGTGCGGTAACCTGTTGAGCACGCTGGAGGCCTACGATCCGGTGAGCAATACCTGGGTGAGCAAAGCACCCATGCCGACGGCGCGGCGAGACTTCATGGTCGCGGTGATTAACGGAATCATTTACGTGGTCGGGGGGTTGCAAGGCCCGGGAAGCTCCGGCATCCAGAGCGTCGAAGCTTACGATCCGGCCACCGACACATGGTCAATCAAGGCCCCCATGCCGACCGCGCGTGGAAACGTGTTCGGCGGTGTCCTCAACGGCTTGCTTTACGCCTGTGGCGGCACCACTGGATACGGGGGCAGTTCGCAAGTCTTTGCCACCGTGGAAGTTTACGACCCTGTCTTGAATGCTTGGACGAGCAGGGCCGACATGCCATTGCAACTCGCCGGCTTGGGCGCTGGAGTCGTGGATGGCATCCTTTACGCGACCGGCAACGGAGGTGACCCCTCTGTCTGGGCCTACGATCCGCTCACAGACAGTTGGTCGCTCAAAACGCCCAGGCCATCGAACGGTGGCGGTCTGGCCGTCGGCGTCGTGGACGGGATTCTTTTTGCCGTTGGCGGCAGCAGCGCCGGAGTTGCCATTGGCGTTAACGAAGCCTTCACGCCTCCTCCCGGACTAACGCTGGCGATGTACGCCGGGCTGACCATTAAGGCTCCGGTTGGGAGTACAAATCAGATTCAGTATGTGACCAATCTCAGCGATACAAACAACTGGGTGACATTGACCAACCTGGTTCTGCCGAGCAACCCTTACATATTCATTGATTACAGTTCGCCCGGCCAACCCCGCCGGTTCTACCGCGACACGTTGTTGCCCTGAGTGTCCAGCTTGAGTAAGAGGGAGGCGGGTTTTGGTGCCGAACCCTAGCGTTGAAGCCGCACTCACGCCGCCACGTCGGTCTATCTCACGGCGGTCAGAACACCGCCATTGAATTGCAATACATCGGCAACGGCTAATGGCGACCGTTGAGCAACGAAGTAACCATTTCGGCGTATTGACCTCGAAACGCTGGAAGCTGGACGCTCAACGAATCAACCGTCACGTCCGCTGCCCCGCCATCTGTCCGCGCGTGACGCCGAGTTGGTTGAACAGCTTCAACTCGCGCCAGAGTTGTGAACCGGTGATTTCGCCACGCAACAGTTGACGATACTTCGTGATGGTCTGCGTGACTTGCTCCGGCGTTTCATTTACAAACTCAACCCGGAAATGCCGCACGCCCAGCGCGAGCATGCGCTCCACGTATTCCGCGCCGGTCTGCGCCAGCGAGTTGAATACCGTGTTGCGACAGCCTACGTCCGCCTTCACCGGATGTTCCGCGCCCACACGGTCGCGCAGCTTCAAGTCATGGACGTCGCAGGGCCGCCCGCAGTTCGTGTAGTCCGTGCCGTTCGTTAGAAACGCGCAGAACACGCAGTGCTCCATGTGAAACATCGGCATGTGCTGATGGATTGTGATCTCGAACCATTCCGGCGGCGCGGCAGTCAACAAAGCTTCGAGTTGTTGGAAGTTCAAATCGTAACTCGCGGTCACGCGCTCCAAATCAAACCTGTTTTTGAAATAATCCGCCGCCAGCCGGTTGGCGATGTTGAACGAGAAATCCCCGATGCGCCGGTCGTTGGCGAAGAATTTCAGGTGATCGTAATTGCGGACGAGGTAGCCATCGGCGTTGCAGGAGCGCACCTGGTTGAGCGTCCATTCTTCGCCCATTTTGAAAATTCTCGGTGGCGCCACCCAGATGGTAGGGCGCGTCACTCCGTGCGCACCGTCGGCGGACAGAGGATTGCACGCCCTACCTTCGCCCCCATACGAAGTGTGAAACAGCGTGACCGCTTCACGATACTTCTTCGGATTCTCGAAGTCGCAGTAAACTGTCGCCACGCCGCACTTCAGCGCGACTTCGAGTTGGGCAAGGTTGCGGACGAGAACGATTAGTTGGCTGGTAGGGACGCGTTCCACCGCGTCCCCATCTTTCCGTCGAAGGGAGG
>CAYIOH010000016.1:0-19221 GCA_964364975.1 uncultured Bifidobacteriaceae bacterium | reverse complement strand
CGAAAATGTAAAGGCCCGGTACGGCGAAATTACTCTTGGGTTGCTTTGGTTTTTCCTCGATGGAAATTGCCTGCCCGTTCACGTCGAACTCCACCACGCCGTAGCGTTCCGGGTCGTTGACGTGATAACCAAAAATCGTCGCGCCGCTGTTGAACTCCGCGAATGCCTTGTTGAACGTATCGCCACCGTAGAAAATATTGTCGCCGAGAATCAACGTCACGTTGTCCTTGCCGATGAACGATTCGGCGATGAGGAATGCCTGTGCAATCCCCTCCGGTCTAGCCTGCTCGCGATACTCGATGTTCAACCCGAACCGGCTGCCGTCGCCGAGCAACTGCCGGAAGCGCGGCAAATCTTGCGGCGTGGAAATGAGGCACAACTCGCGAATCCCGCCCTCAATCAGCGTCGTGAGCGGATAATAAACCATCGGTTTATCGTAAACCGGCTGGAGCTGTTTGCTGGCGACAAGCGTCAGCGGATACAGCCGCGAGCCGGCGCCGCCGGCGAGAATAATGCCTTTCATTGGGGCGGGAGCTTACGAATTCCAGTGCGAAATGAAAAGGGCAAGTTGGCGATGGCGTTGGCTTCGCAAGGTGGGACGAGCGTCTCAGCCGGGAGAAATCAAGAACAGGCAACAAACAATAACGCCAACCCGAGAATGAGGTTGGCGTATCGGAATTTGTTTAACCAGGCGTCAGCTTGACAGCGCGCCTTCGGCGGCGGCGGCTTTCTGATTGAACACGAGCTTTTCCTTGTCGGTCGTGACAATGATCGGTTCGCCTTCGTGCAGGTGGCCCCGCAGGATTTCCTCGGCCAGCGGGTCCTCGAGGAAGCGTTCGACTGCGCGGCGCATTGGACGCGCGCCGTATTGCGGGTCGTAGCCCCGTTCCACCAGGAAATCCTTCGCCTTCTCGTCCAGTGTAAGTTCGATGTTCTTTTTCTTGAGCCGTTCAAGGACCTTGCCGACTTCCAACGTGAGAATTTGAATCAGGTCGGGTTTCGTCAGCGAACGGAAGACGATGATGTCGTCGAGCCGGTTCAGGAATTCGGGCCGGAAAGTTTTCTTAGCATCTTCCATGATGCGCTCGCGCATTTTTTCGTAGCTGCTTTCGTCAGTGATCGGCGAGAAACCGAGCGTGGACTGCCGCTTGATCGTGTCCGAGCCGACGTTCGAGGTCATCAGGATGATGGTGTTCCGGAAATTCACCACGCGGCCCACGTTGTCGGTGAGTTTGCCGTCCTCGAGAATCTGCAAAAGGATGTTCCACACGTCGGGGTGGGCTTTTTCGATTTCGTCAAAGAGGACCACGGAGTAGGGCTTGCGGCGCACCTGTTCGGTGAGCTGGCCACCTTCTTCGTAGCCGACGTAACCGGGCGGCGAGCCGATAAGGCGCGAGACGTTGAACTTCTCCATGTATTCGCTCATGTCGAGCTGGATGAGCGATTTGGAGTCGCCGAACATCTGCTCGGCGAGAGTCTTGGCGAGGAGTGTCTTGCCGACGCCCGTCGGGCCGAGCAGCGCAAACGTGCCGATGGGCCGGCGCGGGTCTTTCAAATCGGCGCGCGACCGGCGCAGCGCCTTGCAGATGGCAACGACGGCTTCGCGTTGGCCAACGACGACTTTTTCCATCTCGCCTTCCACGGCGAGCAATCGCCCCATTTCATCCTGTCCGATGCGCTGGAGCGGAACGCCCGTCCACTTGGAGACGATGTGCAAAATGTCCTCTTCGTCCACCACCACGCGTTTTTCTTCGCGCGAGGTGCGCCAGTCTTTGAGCAGGCTCTCAAGTTTTTCCTTCGCCTGCTTTTCCTTGTCGCGCATCTGCGCCGCGCCTTCGAAGTCCTGATTCTTGATGGCGCGTTCCTTCTTGGTTTTGATTTCTTCGATCTCGGCCTCGACGGCCTTGGTTTCGGGCGGGCGGGTCATGGTGCTGATGCGCGCGCGCGAACCAGCCTCGTCCAAAACGTCAATGGCCTTGTCCGGCAGAAAACGGTCGGTGATGTAACGGTCGGACAGTTTGACGGAGACCTCGACGGCCTTGTCGGTGAACTCGGCTTTGTGGTGGTCCTCGTATTTCGGACGCAGACCCTTCAAAATCAAAATTGCTTCCTCGATGGAGGGCGCTTCGACCTTGACCGACTGGAAACGGCGTTCGAGCGCGGCGTCCTTCTCAATGTATTTGCGATATTCGTTGAGCGTGGTGGCGCCGATGCACTGCATCTCGCCGCGACTGAGCGCGGGCTTGATGATGTTCGATGCGTCCATCGTGCCTTCCGCCGAACCGGCGCCTACGATGGTGTGCATCTCGTCAATGAAGAGAATGATGTTCTTTGAGCGGCGAATCTCGTCCATCACGGCCTTGATGCGTTCCTCGAACTGGCCGCGATACTTCGTGCCGGCGACCATGAGGGCGAGGTCGAGCGTGATGACGCGCTTGTCGCGCAAGATTTCCGGAACGTTGCCCTTGGCAATTTCCTGGGCGAGGCCCTCGACAATGGCGGTCTTGCCCACGCCCGCTTCGCCGAGCAGCGCGGGATTATTCTTGGTGCGCCGGCAGAGAATCTGGATGACGCGCTCGATTTCGTTCTTGCGGCCAATGACCGGGTCCATGTCGCCCTTGCGCGCAATTTCGGTGAGGTCGCGGCCAAAGGCTTTGAGCGCGGGCGTTTTGACTTCGCCCTTCTTTTCGGGCGCGGGCTTCTCGGACGGCTCGCCGGCAGCCTGTTCTTCCTGTGCGGCGAAGTTCGGGTCGAGTTCCTTGAGAATTTCCTGCCGCGTCTGCTCTATGTCCACGTCGAGGTTTTTGAGCACGCGCGCAGCCACCCCGTCGCCTTCCCGCAACAGACCAAGCAAAATGTGCTCGGTGCCCACGTAGGTGTGGTTGAGCGCCTTGGCTTCCTTCTGCGCGAGCGCGAGGACCTTTTTCACGCGCGGCGTGTAGGGGATGTTGCCGATCATCTTCTGATCGGGGCCGGTGCCAACTTCCTTCTCGACCTGCATCCGCACGGTTTCGAGGTCGAGATTCATTTTCTGGAGCACGTTGACGGCGACGCCCTGTCCCAACTTGATGAGGCCCAGCAACAGATGTTCGGTGCCGACAAAGTTGTGGTTGAAGCGGTCAGCTTCCTTGCGCGCCAAGGCCAGCACCTGCTGGGCGCGGGGCGTGAAGTTGTTCATGGCTTCTTCGCTCATACGCGACTCACATTGCTATTCTTTGCTGGTTTTGTCCATGCCGGAGTCCGTCGAACCGGGGAGCCTCGTAACCGGACGATTCACATTTTTCAATCGCTCACGCATCATGTCTGCTCGTAGCAGGTCGCGTTCCTCGGCGGACAGCTTTTCGGAATGATGTTTCTGCAAATGCGCCGGTTGCGTCATGATAAACAACTCGTCCACCAGTGCGCGGTCCACGCCCGGGAACACGCCCAAATCCACACCCAACCGCATGAGCGAAAGCAGGTTCATCGTTTCCTTGGAGGAAATGCTGTGGGCGTTCGCCAGAATGCCGTAAGCGCGGCCAATGTGGTTATAGACGAGCTTGGACTTTTTCTCCAGCAACGTTGTCCGCGCGTTCTCCTCGTGTTCAATGATTTGCGCCAGGACTTTTTCCAACCGCTCGACGATGGCGCTTTCGGTTTCGCCAAGGGTCATCTGGTTGGAAACTTGGAACACATTCCCAAGCGCTTCCGTGCCTTCGCCGTAAAGTCCGCGCACGGCCAGGCCGAGCTTGTTCACGGATTGAATGATGGGGTTGATCTGCTCGGCCAGAACCACGCCGGGCAAATGCAACATCGCGCTGACGCGGACGCCGGTGCCGATGTTGGTCGGGCAGGCGGTCAAGTAACCCCAGTCGCCGTTGAAGGCGTATTGAAGTTTCTGCTCCAGTTCGGAATCCAGACGATCCACCGCCGTCCAAGCCTGACGCAATTGCAATCCTGGCCGCAACGCCTGCATCCGCAGGTGATCCTCCTCGTTGATCATCACGCAAAAAGATTCGTCGCGATTCAGCACCAGCCCGCTGCCGGCGCTCTTGGCGGCGTGTTCGCGGCTGATGAGGTGGCGCTCGACGAGGATTTGTTTGTCCAACGCGCTCAAGTTGTCCATGGACACGGCCAGTGCGTCGGTCATCTCTGGAAGTTCGGCCACCGCCGGTTGGATCATTTCCAGCACTCGCACGCGCTCCGGTTTTTTCGCCCAGCCGGGAAACGCCACGTCCTTCACGTTGCGCGCGAGGCGCACGCGGCTGGACATGACGATGCGGTCGTGCGGACCTTTGCGCCGCGCGGTCTCCGCGGGAGAAGCTAGAAACTGATGGAGGTCCGTGACGTTCATGTCGTCGTGGTCTCCGGCGCGCGGGCGGAAATCTGTTTTAGTTCGTCGCGCAAAATTGCCGCCTGCTCGAAGTTTTCGTCCTCAATGGCCTTGGCCAGTTTCTTTTGCAGCACTTTCAACCGGTCCGACGCCTCGCGGGTCTGGCGCAACGCCTCCGGCACTTTGCCCACGTGCCGCGTGCCCTTGTGCATCGTCTTGAGCAAGCCTTCGAGTCCTTCGGCAAATGTCCGGTAACATTCCGGGCAGCCAAGCCGGCCGGATTTTTTGAAATCCGCCTGGGAAAATCCGCACTGCGGACATTTCACGTCCGAACCGCCCACGGCCTGCTCGATTTCCTGAGACACGCCCAGCCCCAGCAGCAAGTCCGCAAACGCAAACCCCGCCGGGTCAGTCGCGCCCTTGCTCTTGGCGCAGCTTTCGCACAGATCCACCTTCTGCGTCTTGTCACCCATGATCTGGGTGTAATGGACGGTGGCCGGTTTTTCTTTGCAAATGCAGCACAACATAAATCTATTTGTATATCGGCTCGCCGGAGATTTTCGTCAAGGCGTGATATTTCTCTTCCAACTCGCGTGTGACCGGGCCGGGCCGCCCCCGACCGATGGTCCGACCGTCAATTTTCGTCACCGGCACAATCTCAGCGCCCGTGCCGGTCAGAAAACATTCGTCCGCATTGAACAAATCGTAACGCGTCAGGTCCGGCTCGGAAACTTCGTAGCCTGACTCAGCAGCGATTTCCATCACCGTCCGGCGCGTGATGCCATAAAGCGCGCCCGCCGAGTGCGGCGGCGTGAATAGCTGCCCCTCCTTCACGATGAATACATTGTCGCCGGTGCATTCGGCCACGAAACCCTCGGCGTTGAGCATGATGGCCTCCTCGCAACCCGAGTTGTTCGCCTCGATCTTGGCCAGGATGTTGTTCAGGTAATTGAGCGACTTGATGGCCGGGTTGAGCGCGCTGTGCAAATTCCGCGTCGTGGGCACGGTGATGATCTCCATGCCCCGCGCGTAAAATGATTCCGGGTAAAGTTGAATTTTGTCGGCGATGATGATCAACGACGGCCGCTTGCAGCGGTTCGGGTTCAAACCGAGCGTACCCACCCCGCGCGTGACGAGCAGACGGATGTAGCCGTTGCGAATTCTGTTTTTCCGGCACGTCTCCACCACCGCGCGCATGATCGCGGCGTGCGACGCGGGCACCTTCAGCAAAATCGCCCTGGCCGAGCAAAAGAGCCGGTCAATGTGCTCCTTGAGCTTGAACACGCGGCCGTTGTAAGCCCGGATGCCCTCGAAAATACCATCCCCGTACAGCAACCCGTGATCGAAGACCGAAACCTTCGCGTCGCGCTTGCTGAAATACTTGCCGTCTATGAAAACTTTCATGCCCAAAACCTGCGGCAAACCTAGGGGAAGGATGAGGTCAACGCAAACTTCAATTTTGCGTGACAGCGCCGAATCGCTGTTTATATTGGCGCGCTCTGCGACGACCCTATCGTCTAGTGGTTAGGACACTGCCCTTTCACGGCAGCGGCCCGGGTTCGAATCCCGGTAGGGTCGCCACATTCGTTTGAATTCACTTTCTTGCAGTCGTTTATCGTGTTGGATTTCCGTAGCGCACTTGTCAGCGATTCTTGAACCTGCGATTTGGCTGGTGTCACCTGCTCATGCGCTTCGAGTTGCCGACTAGGAATCTCCTAATGCCGATGAGGAACACCCTAGTAGCGGTCGGAAATTGCTCGGGATAAATACCCTCATGCAGTTGTTGCGTGGACGGTATAAGGGTCGGGTCGCAGTGCGTGAGTTGAATGATTACGTCGTTTCCTCTCGGATTCGCCACCGGTCTTGTGAACGTTCTGATTTCGGCAAACTCCATGGGCATCGCCAATGCGATGCTTTTGGCCGGTCTTCCAGAATCGGAAGGGTAGCGAAATTTCTTGGGATCGTTTCACTCATCGGCATCAGCATCGTTCAAGAAGCGTCCAGTGTGGCATTGGCCTGGAATCCCAGTTCAGACGCCAGTGTTGCCGGGTATCACCTCTATTACGGTGGGGCAAGCCAGAACTACACGAACATGATTTCCGTTGGCCTTGGTGCGAGTGCCACCATCTCCAGCCTGGCGGAGGGCGCGACTTACTTCTTCGCGGTCACCGCGTTTGATATTCTCGGCCTGGAGAGCGGTTACTCGAATGAGATCAGTTACACGGTGCCGACAACGCGGCCAAGGCTGCAACTCCTCATCTCGCCGAGCAAACAGGTGGTTTTGCGCGTGACCGGCCAACCCGGTCACACGTATGAGGTTCTGGCGACGCAGAATTTCACCAACTGGAACGCCATCGGCATCGTGACGTTGGACCTTGGCGTATCGCTTGATTTCATCGACATCAACGCTACGGGCAGACCGTCGCGATTCTATCGGTTGCGGGAAATTCCGCGCCCAAGGTTGCAACTTCTCCTCTCACCGGGCAAACAGGTGGTTCTTCGAATTACAGGCCGGCCCGGCCACACGTATGAAGTTCAGGCGACACAGAATCTAACCAACTGGAACGTCATCGGCATCGTGACTTTGGACCTTGGCGCGTCGTTTGATTTCATCGTCGACAACGCTACGAGCCAGCCGTCGGGCTTCTATCGTTTGCGGGAAATTCTGTGATGCTTCTGCGGAGGCCGGAGGATTTCCCGCCAAAGTCAGATCGCTGCACCGGACGGCTCACGAAGCCGGGGACGCTTGCAGTGACACCTCTTCGAAAAAACAAAGCCACCAGTCTTCCGTGTATATTGTCGGGCGGTTGAAAACGTTGGGAGTCCCGGAGCAAATGCTTTATCTCCCTCGTCTCCGTCAAAAGACGTCATTCTGGCTTCGCCCCATCAACCGCCTGGAGGTTCTGGCGGAAGCGCTCAATCTTCACCGGGCGCAAAACAGCGCCGTGCATTCCGACAAGCCGGGCGGTTGAGCCAGACAAGCGGCTGAACTCAACCGCATTTGGAGCGAGATCGAGAGGCACTTCCGGGAGCGGGGCCACAAGTTGTGATGATCAGCCTTCGTGCGAGACCAGCCCCGTCCGCAACGCGAAGCGCACGAGTCCCGGAATATCGTAAACATCCAGGGCGTCCATCAACTTCTTGCGATGATATTCCACAGTCTTGGGGCTGACGTTCAAAATCGCCGCGATGGCCTTCGTGTTCTGGCCTTCGGCAATCAGTTGCAGCACCTCGCGCCGTGGTGCTTTCAATAGTGGCCAACCAAGGCGTTGCGCTGAGCCTGTTGTACAACGGCACGAAATTTATTTATCCGGGCTGCACCGGCGGTGTTTGGGAATTTACAGAATCGCTTTTAGAGTCCGGCATTTACGCCGTGGTTGCGACGCCGGAAGCCATTTGCGGTGTTGTGAAGCCGCCGCTGCAAGCCGCGCTCTATCCCGCCGGCGAAGTCCGTGTGGTGACGCTGCCGGTGCCCGGATTGAATATTCCCGTTGTCGTTTGCAGTTGGTATGACAGGGCCACGCGCACGGGCTGGGCAAGCGCCGAGGCCCTGGCCGGTTTTGCCAAACGCAACGTTTCTGCTTTGGGTTACGCAAAGGTGCCGTGACGTGACGAAAAATTTCCTTCTGCCGGTGCGGAAGGGATTTCCGGCGGGGCCGCGAAGGTAACGCTTCGCGGCCTTGGCTTTTTGCCATAGCCAGGACAGCAGACGCCTCGATAAAATCGTTCTGGCGCCATCCTGGTGCGTCCGTTTCGGGTGTTTGGCCGTCCAAAATCTGAAATCGCCATTTCACGATCACCAACGCGACACGTCCGGCGCGTCTGAAATGATTTTATGAGGCCGAACGTTTTACTTTTTGAAGTCCCTTGCGACTGAGCGACCCGGCAGCGTGGAATTTTTCGGCAAGCGCAAGCTGGCGGGGGCCCACATTCGCATTTTTCGACTCGTTCATCCGTAGAGGCATCAATTCGAGATTGGCAATCACGTTGTCGAGTTCCGGCACAACGGTACGCGGAATGATATGGTCAACGCTCAACTCGTCGCCTTTGTATGGGCCGCGCTTGACCGTCGCCGCTTTACCGTGGCGTAGGTCGTCGAGTCCAGCGGAGTCAAGGCAACCGAGCTTGCGGGCAATGTCGAGGTTGCGGAGCAAGGCCGCCTTGGTCAACTCAAACGCGACCAAATAATGCTTGCCACACCGCCGATGGAGGCGTAAGATCACGGCCGATGAACCCGACGCAAAAGCTATTCTCCCTGAACCGCGAAGCGTCCAGAAAGCAAATTTCTATCAGTTTCGGGTTGATGCTTGCGTCGGTCGCGATGGCGACGTCGTCTGCCCGCGCCGGCACCATGCAAAGCTATCAGGCCACCGGAAATCTTGGCATGGAGATTTCCGCGGTCAACAATGCCCCCGGCGCACTTCCCGCCATGTCAGGCACGTTCACGTTGTCGCAGATCCCGCCTGGCGCGATGGTCCAGAAAGCCTACGTGTACAGTGCTGACTGGGCGAGCAGCGTGTCCTTGAATCTCTCGTTTGGCAGCTCGCCGGGCTTCTTTACCGCGGCCAGTCCGTTTCAAAGCGACACGTCGACCGTCATCAATCAATTGTACGCCTATCGGTGGGACGTTACCCCTGCGATCGTGTCTGCGCCGATGTCCTACTCCTTCAATATTGGGTACGCCATACCCATCGGAGTTCAAGGCAACCAGATTTATGGCGCGGCGCTGGTCGTGGTATGGCAGGATCCGCTGGCGCCGCTTTCCACCGTCACCATCGTCGATGGGGCACTCCAAGTCGGTGAAAATACACCGACCGTGGTCGATACGGAAACGATGACGTTCAGCGGATTGCCGGCCGGACAGACAAGCCTCTATACGTTTACAGTGGCCGACGACGCGGCCGGCACCAGTGAGGTCGTCCAGTATAACGGCAACACGGTCGGAGGACCGGTCGACGAGAACCTGAACTTTACTATGGGCGCGGGGGCGAGTCTGCTGGTGATGAACGCCACGTCCGTGGCAGGCGCTAACACAGTCTCGATCACCTCACCCGCAGACCACTTCGGCTGGGTTTTCTCCGCGTCGATTGTGCCGGAACCCACGTCACTTTGCCTTTTGTCCGTGGGTCTAGCGACGTTTTTTGCCCTCCGCGGTCTTTTGATCGTCCGACGTCGAACCAACTGAGCTACCTGTACCCGCGCCGACGAAGCCTCCCGATGATGGATGGATTTCTGCGAGCGCGGCCATGAACTGTGGTGATCAGCCTTCGTGCGAGACCAACCCCGTCCGCAACGCGAAGCGCACGAGTCCCGGAATATCGTAAACATCCAGGGCGTCCATCAACTTCTTGCGATGATATTCCACAGTCTTGGGGCTGACGTTCAAAATCGCCGCGATGGCCTTCGTGTTCTGGCCTTCGGCAATCAGTTGCAGCACCTCGCGCTGGCGGTCGCCCAATTTTTCCAACGGGCTTTTCACATGGGCGATCTCGCGCAACGGAATCTTCTTGCGCAGGCGCACGGAAATTTCGCGGCTTAAATAAACTTCCTTCCGAACCACACATTGCAGCGCCGCTTTCAATTCAGCCGTGGCCGATTTCTTGAGCAGGTAGCCGGAAGCGCCCGCCTTCAGCGCCCCCCAGACATATTCCTCGTTCTGGTGCATGGAGAGAATGATGACGCGCACGTTCGGAAATTCCCGGGCCAGGCGCATCGTAGCGTCCAAACCATTGAGTCCGGGCATGCCAATGTCCATCAACACCACATCCGGCTGATGGGCCTTGACCAGATGCAAGACCTCCCGGCCATCGCTGGCCTCACCCACCACGCGCACCTCCGGCAATTTCTCCAGCAAGGCGCGGATCCCCGCGCGCACCAGCGTGTGGTCGTCAGCTAGAATGACGGAAATGGTCTTCATACGACTTTTCCTCGGCTTCGGAGAAAGCTTTCGGGATCGGCAATCTGGTTGGAAACCAAGCATGCACTTCGGTTCCCTGTCCCGGCTTGGACTTGTACTCCAGTCCTCCGCCCGCCAGCGCCGCACGCTCTTCCATGCTCAACAAACCGAGGCTCGCGCCGCGAACAGCTTCCTCCCGGGCGGCGGCCACGTCAAACCCGACACCATCATCGCGCACACGCAAATGAAGCAACCCGTCTTCATTCTGCAATTCCACAATCACGGTTCGGGCCTTGGCGTGACGGACGACGTTCGTCAAGGCTTCCTGCGCCACCCGGAAACATTCAGTTTTGACCACCGGATCGAGCTGGTTGCTCAAAGTTTCCGCCCGCAGCTCACAGCGCAAATCCGCCAGCGACGCCTGTCGCTCCGTGAGCCAGCGCAACGCCGGTTCCAACCCCAGATCGTCGAGCATTGACGGTCGCAAGTTGAGCGAGAGGTCATGCACTTGTTCCAGCGTGCTTTCGACGACGTCGAGGCACTCTTTGAGGCGCAATGTCCGCTCGCGGCCGTTCACCGATTGCAACGCCGCTTGCAGGTTCATTTGCGCGACGGTCAGCGCCTGACCAATCTGGTCGTGAAGTTCGCGGGCGATATGACGGCGTTCGGACTCCTGCGCCTCCACCAGTCGGTGGGACAGGACTTGAAGTTTGTGTTTCGCACGCTCACGTTCCGATTCATGCCGTTCCAGAACCTGCGCCATCTGATCGAAGGTGCGGGTGAGCTGGCCCAACTCGTCCCTGCCATAAGGACGACCCGTGCGCGCAGAAAGGTCGCCCGCGGCCAGGCGTGAGCTGGAATCCACCAACGCTTTGACCTGGCGCAGAACCAGGATGTTGCTGCCAATCCAACCGAGCAGAAGCGCCAGGCCTGCGGCAATCCCCAAACCCACCGAGTTGCGGATCAACATGCGGTTCACTCCGGCAAAGAGAATCTGCTTGGGGATGCCCAGAATGGCGACCACGTCGTCGGCAACGAGTTGATTGCGCCGGGTTGCAAAGGCATAGAAATTGAGAACTCCCTGCGCGTCGGAAGATTCCACCACGCCTTCCCTTTTGTCGAAGACGATTTTTACCAACGCCGTTTCGGGCAGAGGCCGCCCCGTCCACGATTCCGGCGCTGGATGACGAACAAGAATTGTGCCGTCACGATTGATCTCCGTCCACGCCGCGCCCTTGGGCAATTGCGCCAACAACTCCGACTCGAATCGGTTGACCCAATCCAAATCCAGTACGGCAAAGACCACGGCTTGGACCTGCCCGAATGGATCGAAGACGGGATAGGCGAAATCAACAACGGGCTGGCCGTTGATGCGCCCGACCGGAAAGTCGCCGATCGCGAAGGCACGCGTCTGAAGCACGCGCTGAAAGAGCTGATGATCAATCTGGTTGGCTACTTCCACCGGCGCGGCCGCGGCTTTGGCGACGAGACGTTCGGCGCCGCGTTGGAAGTCAGTCTGGTTGGGTGTCCCCGCCGCCGGAAGCGCGCTGGCCAGAAGTTCGCCGTTCGTATTGACCATTCCCAGATTGGAGTAGCGCGGGTAGCTCCCAATCAACTCGTCCAGTAATTTCTTGCAGTCCCGCCGATTGCCCGACCGCACCTGGGAAGATTCCGCCATGGCGAGCAGCAGTTGCTTGGTTTGTCCGATCAACCTGGCCTCTTCCCTGCCGGCAAGCTGCATCATGCTTTGCGAACGTTGCTTCCAATCCTCCATCTGGTTGCGGCGGCTGTCCCACGCTGTGTGCACAATCAGCGCGCCCAACGGGGCGCACACCAGCACCACCAGCAGAAACAATCGGAACCGCAAGCCCGTACAAAACTGAGTCAAACTTTTTAGCACACTGAAATATACAGGAGCCTTGCTGAAGCGAAAGTGGAGCGCGGAATTTTGCGTTCCTCGCGTTGCGATCTTTCAACTCATCTCATACGACCACGGCTTGCGCTCGCTCAAATAGCAGCGTTCGTCTCGCGGACTTGGAATTCGTTAGTTGGCCGAAGCGTTGGAACCAGGTTTGCGCCGTTCGCTGAAAGTGAGCTGTTGAGTGGTCGCGAAGTTCAGCTTGGGGGGCGGGGATGGATTTGGTTTCCAGAAGTTTTTCTCGCCAACCGTTTTATGCGCGTGCCGGTTGCGCCGCCGTGGTCGTCGCCGCCGGAAGTGGAAACACCTCGTCGAACTGGGCGTCAACGAATTTGACGGCGATCTGAACAGCAGTCAGCCCGTGGTCGCGGGCGAAATCAATCGCGCGTTGGGAGTGTTGAAAGTCGTAAGCCTCGAGTGGGTTGGCAGTCCAGTTCCCAAGGCTTCGCACGTAAAGTTGCGTGCGTACGTGCTGTAGCAAGATTTTCATAAGCTCAGACGAATTACCGGGTTTAATCCGGGTTCAGCGCTGGGCCCCTTACCACCGCAACTCACCAACGTTGAATCCAGACCGGCCAATAATAACTGGCTTGGGCGAAAGGGCAAGCTGAAAATAGTCCGAAATGGTCTGAAGTGAGCGTTGCAAGTTGACTGATTCACGGCGCGCAATCGGGTTTGACTCGCCTCGCGGGCAACCCTAAATTCAAGACACATGCTGGCTGCTGAGTCCAAAGTAGTCGAGGCGGGGGTGGCCGACTCACTCCGCGTCGAACCGACCTGTTCCTGGAAGCAAATCGTGGAACCGGTCGAGCCATTTCTTGACGCGGTCGCGCACCGGCTGGAAAAGCAAGTCCACGAATTCGACCCCGGCCTCGCGCCCTACGCAAAATACGCGCTGATGGGCAATGGCAAACATTTGCGGCCCACGCTTGTGGCGCTGGCAGCCAATTCGCTCGGCAAGATCAATGATTCCCACGTCACGGTCGCCGTCATCATCGAGATGGTCCATCTGGCGACCTTGGTGCATGACGATGTGATGGACGAGGCGGAAATTCGCCGGGGACAACTTACTCTGGCCGCAAACTGGGGCAACGAGATTGCCGTGCTCTTCGGCGATTGCCTATTTGCGCAGGCGCTGAAGCTGGCCGCCAGTTTTCCAACCCCGGACATTTGTCGCGCGGTGGCGACGGCGACGAACACGGTTTGTGCGGGAGAAATTTTGCAAACGCGGCATCGCCGGGACTTTGAACGGTCACGGCGCGAGTATTTCCGGGTATTGAAAATGAAGACGGCCGAGTTGTTCGCGCTTTCCTGCGAATTGGCCGCGTGCCTGAGCGGCGCGACGCCGTCGCAGCGGACGGCGCTGCGGCAGTTCGGGCTCGCGTTCGGGACAGCTTACCAGATTTACGATGATTGCGTGGATTTGTTCGGCTCGGAAGCGGCGGCGGGCAAATCCCTGGGTACGGATCTGGCCAAGGGCAAATTGACCCTGCCGTTGCTGCTGACTTGGGAACGTGCCACGCCGGCGGAGCGCGCCGAGCTCGAGAAATTGATCACCAACTGGCATCCCGGCGCGATGAATCAGGTGACCGGATTGCTGGCGCGTTACGAAATACTTGCGCCATCGCTGGAAGTCATCGGCGATTATCTGGTCAAGGCGCGGCAGACGTTGCGGGCGTTGCCGGAAACTGATGGGCGCGCGGGGTTGCAAGGGTTGACGGAGTATTTGGCGCGACAAACCGAGGCATTGGGTGTTTGTGTCTGAAAGAGAACTTCAACATGACCAATCCCGCTGCGGCCAAAGCACCAGAAGCGAGGGCCGATTCCGGCCCGATCGCCCCGCCCGTCACGCCGGATGCCGCGGCTGAGCAGGAATTGGTTCGCCGCGCGCGACGGGGTGATCTGGAAGCTTACGACGACTTGGTTCGGCGCTATCAGGAGCGCATTTACGCCACCATTTATCACATGACGGCGAATCACGAGGACGCCAACGACCTCGCGCAGGACACGTTCATCAAGGCCTACCAGGCGCTGAAATCCTTCAAGGGCGGCTCGAGTTTCTACACCTGGATTTATAGGATTGGGGTCAACAAGACCATTAACTTCCTCAAGCAGCGCAAGAACCGGTCGCACATGAGCCTGAATGATCTGGATTTCAACGCCGAACATGATCCCGATCTGGTCGCGCTGATTTCGGACAAGACGCCCCGGCGGGAAGCCAGTTTGAACGAGTTGCAGGAAAAATTGAACGAGGCGCTCCTGAAGTTGTCAGAACACCACAGATTGGTCGTCACTTTGCACGATGTGCAGGGTCTGGCGCACGAAGAGATCGCCGAGATCATGGAATGCAACATCGGCACGGTGCGGTCGCGGCTCTTTTATGCGCGCCAGCAGTTGCAGGGCTACATGTCGGACTATTTGAAATGACTTAGACCAGTATGACACCGGAACCAGAAAACTTTGATGCGTTGCGGCGATTGCTCAAACTGAAACGTTACGAGCAGCCACCGCCGGGTTACTTCAACCATTTCTCACGCCAGGTTGTCGCGCGGCTGAGGTTGGACGTCAGCAAAAACCGCGCGCATCCGCTCGTCCGGCTTTCATGGGAAGCCCCTTGGCTGAGGCGTCTGCTTGAGGCGTTTCAGGCAAAGCCGGAACTGGCCGTGACTTTTGGCGCAGCGGTCTGCGCGTTGCTGGTTGGCGGCGTGATTTACTCGGAAAGCATGGAACACAAACCGGCGACGCTCCCGGCGATGTCTGCGGACGCAAACCAAGCGACGCCTGTGCCGATCGCTCCTACTACTTTTGGCTTGAGCGATCTAGGCGAGGGGACACTGGCGGTGACCGGCACGAACGACAGCTTGAATCCGATCATCCAACCGGGCGGGTCGTTGTTTGATCAATTCCGCATCAACCCGCAGCCGGTGAGCTTTCCATTGCACGGCAACGGCAACTGATTTTTGGGCAGTTCCTCCTCGGGGCGCGGCTTGGTGGCCGCGCTCTTTTTTCATGGCCGGATGAAGCAGGGGTCACACCGCTCAGTGTCTGCTTCAATCTTCCGGCGTGAAAACCAGGTCAAGACCTTCCCCAGTGACAACCAGCCGGCCCGATTCCAATTTGGCCTTCCGCTTGCCGCCGTCGCCAAGGGACAATCCGTAATCACCATTCTCACTTTTCCACTGGCCTTGGAACGTCTGCAATTCCGTGGTGGGCGGCTGGCCGGATTGCTGCTTAACGTGCGGGATATTCTTGATCACCACATGATGATCCGTCCCGGCTATCAACATCGTTTTGGCATATAGGCTCGCAATGCGGCTCTTGATCTTCGCCATCTCGCTCGACGGGATGTTGGGTTTGGCTCTCCGGAAGGCGGCCATCGCCCCGTTCGCGTCGAAATACCAGCGGCCAAGAATTCTCTCCTTGTACTTACCCTCGAGCATATATTCCGGCTGGTTCGTCAGGAATAGCGTCAGGTCCTTCAACTCCGGCGACACGATGCCCCAGATGTAGTTGAGCGTGTCGGGTTTCTTCACGATGGCCTGCACGTTGGGGTTTTTGAGCAATTCCCTGAGCGGTGCGTTCATCAGCCGCGCTTGGGTGAATGTCGTGTCTTGGGCGAGGGTTTGAAACTCCTGCCGCTCGGTCAGTGACAAAAACGCCGGGTAACGCGACAAGCGCGCTTCCAGCAGCGGATTCTGGTAAAGCAACCCCGCCAGGTCCGCCGCGTCATAGAACACGGCTGGCATCGGATCAATCGCCCGGGCCACCCGCGCCGCGCCCGTCCGCTGCAAATCGCGGCCCATTCGGTTGAAGAGCTTGATGCCCATGGGGTCCGCGCCCGGCGACGCCATCTGCACCGTCCAATAGCTGAGCGGATAAATCACCGCCGAAATCAACACGAGATAGGCGAGGCCGTTGAGCGGGCCGAGGCACAGGCCGAGTCGCGAGTTGAGGCGCTCCCACAGCGCCAGCCGTAAATCGCCCGCCTTGTGTTTGTAATGCACATTCACTTTGCGATGCACAAACAAGCCAAGGACTTTAATAGCCGAGAGCACGATCAGGTACACGATCAACGGCGGAAGCAACCAAATCAGCACTGGGTTCACCACGCCCACGGCGGTGACGATGGGCTTGACGAATTTGGCCAGCGGCCCCGCGAGCAACGCGGCCACGATGATGCCGATAAATGAAATTGCCACCCGAATGGCACCTTGTTGATATCCAATGCCGGCCAGACACGCGAATAAGAGCAGCGCCAAAATCCAAATTGTCATAGGGCAAAGTTTAGATTCCTTTGACGCCAAAGCACGAAAAAAATTGCCTTGCGGCGTGTCCTCGGGCCGGGCTGTGTAATGACATGGCTACCGATGACTCGCCGTAAAATGCACAGAGTGGTTTGCGATGGACCATGCCAGTATGGTGTTTGAAGCAACACGCGTGGCATTCGACAGTGAGCGGTCGCTGGCTGGTGGCGTCCGCCGGGGTGGCCAAGTTGAAGCCAGTTTCATTTCGACGTTGAAGCCGCTGCGGTTGGGCAGGCAGTATGACCTGGCATGAGCGAAATTTCTTCCGATAATGTCGGAGCCAAAGTGAAACTCGAACAAGAACTTATTCCAGCCGAAGACGGGAATTCCACCAGAGTGATGGTGATGCTCCACGGGCTGGGCGACAGCATCGAGGGCTATCGGTGGATGCCCGAAGCGATGGACCTGCCGTGGATGAATTACCTGCTCGTCAACGGGCCGGACGAATACTACGGGGGCCGCTCGTGGTTTGATTTCGCGGGCGACATCGTTCCTGGTGTGGTGCGCAGCCGAAACATGCTTTTTGAGGTGCTCGACCATTTGCGCGCGAAGGGTTTTCCGACGGAGCAAACAACGTTCGGCGGCTTCTCGCAGGGTTGTCTGATGGCGATTGAAATCGGTCTGCGCTACCCGCGGCGCTTTGCCGGCATAGTTGGCATCAGCGGTTACGTGTGCGAACCGGAGAAACTGGTGGAGGAACTGTCGCCGGTGGCATCCCGGCAACGTCTGCTCATCACGCACGGCACGCTCGACCCGATGATTCCGTTCGCTGTTGTGCGCGAACAGGTGAACGTTCTCAAGTCGGCCGGACTGCACATCGAATGGCACGAGTTCGTGAAGCCGCACACCATCGCCGGCGAGGACGAACTGGAGGTAATCCGGAAATTCGTGCGCGCCGGTTATCCCGACATTATGGGGAAATAACCGGCCTTCGCCGGGCCGAAGCCGTCGGCTCTGAAATCCCCGGCGGCGTCCACTCAGGCGCAAGCAATCCAACCGCGGCCTCTTCCGCTGCGGCCCGGCGAAGGCCGGCGCTAGCCTCCGTCAAATCCGCACCTGCCGTTGCGTGCCGGGCAGCCAGATTTGCTCGGGTCGCGGCTCGCGGGTGGCCTCCCAATCCATCGCGCGATCCACGATTTGCCGCATCTGCGCGAACCACCACGCCGCGCGTTGGATTTTTCCTTCGCGCCGACCGCCTTGCGCCGCGAGTTTTGTTCCGCCGAAACCAAGTTCCATTTGTTCATTTGTCATAACGAGCCTTTCATGTTTTGAGCTCATTCTGACAGTCGGGGTCGGACAAATACGGTCCAAGGGGAAAGATAATTTCGAGGTCGGAAATCCTCTCGTGCGGGACGTCCGAACGTGGGACTCCAACCGCCGACTCAGGGCGTGCAATTTTCAACGACCCGCACCTGGAAGCCACTTGGACGGTCAATCAGGCCATTGAAATCCGGCGGGACGAGAGCTTGAGACTGTTCGCGTGGTTCGCTCCTGCGTCTGTTCGGCGGCCGGTATTGCGCTCTTTGTGCTTTATTGTGGGCAGCGCTTATCGTTCAACCGCGGTCGGAGTCCGCGTGTGGCTTCGTATTGGCAGCCGCGAACGCCACTGCGCGGTGCTCGCCGTCCGCCACTTCTTCGCGGCTCATGGTGAGGGCCACACATTCAAAAGCGCTTTCCGAACCTTTGTAACCTTGTATCGCCGCGAGGTGCAGCCACTTGTAGGCTTCCAGCTTTGATTCAAGCGCCGCTATTGGCAGCGCACCCATGCTGGCGCGATGATGTCGCATCCCAAGATTGTATTGCGCGCCGGCGTCGCCCTGGTGCGCGGCTTTGCAAATCCAAACATCTGCCTTGGCATCATCCTTCGCCACGCCCTGGCCGCGGGCATACATCACGCCGAGGTTGAATTGGGCCAACGCATGACTTTGGTCTGCCGCCTTGAGATACCAGACTGCGGCTTGCGCATAATCCTGCGTCGCGCCTTCGCTGCTGGCGAATTTCAACCCGAGTCGGAATTACGCCTCGGCATCGCCGCGGTCGGCCTGCGTTTGGGTGGTCTCTTGTCCCGGCGACGGCGAGCGAGAGAACAGATTTCGGAACCAAGGTTTATCCATGATTCTGACGGTACGCCCTTTCGGGGCAAACACAAGCAGCGTATTATTGAGCGAACACTTGACGCGCAGCGTGGTCAATCACATTGATTGGATATGCAATTGGACAAGCTGACCATCAAATCGCAGGAAGCCTTGACGGAATCACAGCGCATCGCGCACGAACATTCACACCAGCAGGTGGATTGCGAGCATCTGTTGCTGGCGCTGGTAGGCCAGAGCGAAAGTCTCGTGCCGGAATTGTTGGAGAAAATCGGCGTGCCGGTCGCCAAGCTCCAATCAGATGTTGAAAAGGAATTGACGCGACGCCATAAGGTTCAAGGCACGAGCAGCGGCGACCTGTTTCTCAGTAACGAACTCAAAAAGGCGCTGGATGCCGCGCAATCGGAAGCTGGCAAACTGAAGGATGATTACATCAGCACCGAACATCTGCTGCTGGGCTTGCTCGACGCCGGCGGCTCGGGGCTGAAACAGATTTTCAAAACACACGGCCTGAAGCGGGACACCGTGCTGAAGGCGCTTGCGGAACTGCGCGGCAACCAACGCGTGACCGATCAGCAACCCGAAGGAAAATTCCAGGCGCTGGAAAAATATGGGCGCGATCTCACGGCGTTGGCGCGGCAGGGGAAGATTGATCCGGTCATCGGGCGGGACGAGGAAATCCGCCGCGTCATGCAGGT
>CAYIOH010000015.1:0-19267 GCA_964364975.1 uncultured Bifidobacteriaceae bacterium | reverse complement strand
TGAACGAAATCCGCAAGCACAAGGGCGAGTCGGAACTGGACGCGATGGAATTTCTCACGCTCGTGAAGGAAAAGATGAAATTGCTGGAGTTGAAGGACGACTTGTTGAAGCGCTCGGTGAACGAAGGTTTCTCCGGCGGCGAAAAGAAGCGCGCGGAGATTTTTCAGATGGCCGTGCTCGAACCCAAACTTGCCATCCTCGACGAAACTGATTCCGGCCTGGACATTGACGCGCTCAAGGTCGTCTCGCAAGGCGTGAACAAACTGAAGCGCGCGGACAATGCCCAACTGGTCATCACGCATTACCAGCGCCTGCTGAACTACATCATCCCGGACTTTGTTCACGTGCTGGTGGATGGCCATATCGTGAAATCGGGCGGCAAGGACCTTGCGCTCGAATTGGAAGCGAAAGGTTACGACTGGATTCTTAAGCGCGAAGCGGTGGTGGCGTGATGGATGTTCGGGGTTAATGAGCAACCACGGCGGCTTTATGCACCACAGACGCCTTTCCTAAGCTTGCCGATATCAGTGGGAGCTGGTTAGCCTGCGCCATGCGCCTGTTGGACCGATACCTGTTGCGGGAGTTGCTTGTGCCGCTCGCGTACTGTCTGGGAGGCTTCCTGGTTTTCTGGATTGCGTTCGACTTGTTCAACGAATTGGACACGTTGCAAGCGAACCGACTGCGCTCCGGAGACATCCTGGAGTATTACCTCGTCAAGACCCCGGAGTTTCTCGTCGTGGTGCTGCCCATCGCACTATTGCTGGCACTGCTTTACTCGCTCAGCAACCACGCCCGGCATCACGAGATCACCGCCATTCGCGCGGCGGGTGTGAGCTTGTGGCGACTGGCCTTCCCTTATTTTTGCGTTGGATTTTTGGCGAGTCTGGTTTTGTTCACTTTCAACGAGTTGTGGGTGCCCAGCAGTGCCGAACGCGCGGAGCAAATCAAGCGTCGCCGGCTGGAGCGCCAAACAAATCCAGTGGAGCAGCGACAGGTGCGCGATCTTGCTTTCCAGAATGCACGCGACGGGCGGACTTGGCACATTGGCGTTTACGACCCTGGAACGTCCGCGATGCTCAGACCGGAAGTGATCTGGACGCTCCCAGACGGGTCTCAACGCTGGCTGTACGCAGAACGCGCTGGGCGTGTCAGCGGCGTGTGGACGTTCTTCAACGCGCGCGAGTACCGTGATGGCGCGCGCACAAATCCGGCGTTAGTTCCATCGCTGCAAACGAACGTGTTGGCCCGCCCGCAATTCACCGAAACGCCGGATGAAATCCGGAGTGAAATGAACATCAGCCGGCGGCTCGGTGGTCGGGGCGAGCGCAACGCGGACGTGCCGCTGGCCGAGATTCTCGATTTCCTGCGTTTCCACCCTAAACCCAGTCAGGCCGACCGAAACTGGCTTTACACGAAGCTGCACGGACGACTGGCCGCGCCTTGGACGTGCGTGGTGGTGGTGTTGATCGCGCTGCCGTTCGGCGCGGCGGCGGGACGACGGAATGTTTTCGTGGGCGTTGCGAGCAGCATTGTCATCTGCTTTGGATATTTCATTCTGGCACAACTGGGGATTGCACTGGGTACGGGCGGATACCTGCCGGCTTGGCTGGCCGGGTGGTTCCCGAATTTGACGTTTGGGGCCGCGGGCCTGTGGCTGACGGCAAGAGTGAGATGAAGGCGCGAGATGTCGGGCGTCAGGCTGAATGCGCGCGGCGCCGCTTTTTCGACCTGACACCTGACACTTCGCCCCTGACACTTGTGTTCGTGTGAGCGACGAACTGTTGGAACTGAAAGCACGTTACGAACGGCTGCACCTGCTTTACCAGGTGAGCAACATTATCCACTCGACACTCGAACCCCAGGAGGCGTTGAAGTTGATCGCGCGCGAGGCCGTCCAGCTCGTGCGCGCATCGAGCGGCTCGGTCGTGCTTGTGAATCCAACCAACGGTTTTCTAGAAATTCTCGCTTCAGAAGGGCTGCCAGCCAATGCTTCGGAGTTGATGTTGCGCGTGGGCGAAGGCATCACCGGTTGGGTTGCGCGCGTTGGGAAACCCGCATACGTGGCGGACGTGACGCAGGACCCGCGCTACATCATGCTTCGCCGCAGTGTGTGTTCCGAGTTGGCCGTGCCGCTCGAAGTAAACGGCGAGGTGCGAGGGGTGTTGAACGTGGATTCGGACAGGAAGGCGGCGTTCAGTCTCGGAGACCAAGAATTACTCACCGGTCTCGCTACGCTGGCGGCTCGGGTGATTCAGAACACTTGGCTTTACGAGCAGTGGCGGCTCAAAGCGCGGTTATTCGAGTCGCTGGCCGGCGTAAGCCGCACGATCAACTCGACTCTCAATCTGGACGACGCGCTCACGGTCATTACCCGAGAGGCGTGTGTGCTGATGCAAGCAAAGATGTGCTCGGTAATGATGCTGGACGAATCGCGCGCGTGGCTGGATCTGCGCGCCAGCTTCGGTGCGGCCGCGGCATACTTCGAGAAACCACGGTTGAGCACCGAGGAAAGCTTGCTAGGCGCGGTCTTGCGGCGGAAAAAACCCGTGCAAGTGGAGAATGTGCAGACTTCAAGCCGCTATCAGAACGTCGAGGCCGCGCGGCGCGAAGGTTTGATTTCACTGCTGAGCGTACCACTGCTTTACAGCGGCGAGGCAAAGGGTGCATTGAGTGTTTACACAGCCCAGCCACACGTTTTCTCGAATGACGAAGTACAGATTCTTTTGGCGTTCGCAGAATTGTCGGCGATTGCCATCGAGAAGGCGCGGCTCTACGAACGCGTCGTGGACGTGGAGGAGCAATTGCGGCAAACCGAGAAGCTGTCTGCGCTCGGCTTGCTTGCGGCAGAAGTGGCGCACGAGATTCGCAATCCGCTCACCGTGATGAAAATGCTCTACCACTCGCTCAATTTGACTTTTCCACCCGGTGACCCACGAAACAAAGACGCACGCGTGATGGGCAAAGAAATCGAGCATCTGAACAAGATTGTGGAGCGCATTCTGGATTTTGCGCGCACGACGGAACCGCAGTTCACACCGGTAAACATAAATGAACTGATTGATGAACTGAATCTGTTGGTGCGGCACAAGCTGGCGCAGCAAAACGTGCGTTTCCTGAGGGTTTTACAGGCGGACTTACCCTCCGTGAAAGGAGACGCGCGGCAACTTGAACAGGCGTTTCTGAACTTGATTCTCAATGCAGCCGAAGCCATGCCCGACGGTGGGACGCTGACGATCACGTCCCGCGCCGCGCGGCGGGCCAGTGGCCGCGCGCAACCCAAATACATTGAGATCGAATTTGCCGACATCGGCAAAGGCATGAGCGAGATGCAGCGACGACGATCCTTTAAATCCTTGCTCCCAACGACCAAACCGAAAGGCTCCGGCCTGGGACTGGCAATCGTTGGCCGCATCATCGAGACCCACCAAGGAAAGGTGAATGTCAAATCTCGCAGCAGCCGAGGGACTACAATTTCAATATTGTTGCCGGCCGCATAACTCTTTCAGGCACGCAGACTGGTTAATAATTACTCCGACAGCCCAACGCGGTCCCGTTTGATCTCCCGGTTCGTTGCTGGGAGGGCCACGCCTAATCCTCAATGGGTTCGTCCTTTCTTACCTCTCGCCCGACGTCCCAGAGTTGGCAAATCAAAAATTACCGCCCGCACCTCGTACAAAGTATTTCTTTTTATCTTGCTCTGCACGCTAAAGATGGTAATCCGTGCCTACTCTGGCGGCGAAATGAACATCGTTATATGAATTTTCCCAAGCAGCAACTTTGGGAACGCTTTCAAAAGTATTACACTGAGTTTCCGACACTTGGTCTGTCCCTCGATCTTAGTCGCATCAACCTCGATGACGCCTTTATTGCAAGTATGCAAAGCCGCCTTAAGAGAGCCTTCGCCACGATGACGGACTTGGAAGCTGGCGCGATCGCAAATCCAGACGAAGGTCGCATGGTTGGGCACTACTGGCTGCGAAACCCTGCCCTTGCCGCCACACCAGAAATTCGCTTGGAAATTGAGAAAACCCTAGTCCAAGTGCAAGCGTTTGCAACAGATGTCCACGCCGGCGTTGTCCGTGGAACGAAGGGGGCTTTCAAAAATTACCTACTAATCGGCATTGGTGGTTCTGCTTTGGGCCCGCAGTTTATAGCCAATGCACTTGGCAATCCTGTTGCCGATAAGCTCCGCCCGCATTTCCTCGACAATACGGATCCGCAAGGAATACGGCGCGTACTGACCTCAATCGGCGCGGATCTCGGCCAGACACTCTGTTTGGTAATCTCAAAATCAGGCGAAACCAAGGAAACCAAAAATGGCATGCTGGTAACGAAGGATACCTATGAGGAATTCGGGCTTGATTTTGGTAAACATGCACTTGCGGTAACTAAAAACGATAGCTCCTTAGACATTTATGCCGCCGCCAATCGCTGGCTCAAGCGGTTTCCAATGTGGGATTGGGTTGGTGGACGAACGAGCGTAATGTCAGCAGTTGGCCTCCTTCCTGCCGCGCTTCAAGGGATCAACACGTACGAACTCCTAGCCGGAGCAAAGGCATGTGACGACATCACGAGGCGACGGGAGCTAATGGACAATCCGGCGGCCCAGTTGGCGCTGGCGTGGTTTCGCGCCGGAGACGGTGCCGGAAAGAAGAATATGGTTGTCTTACCGTACAGAGACTGCCTTGAACTGCTCCCTCGTTACCTGCAACAGCTCGTAATGGAATCTATTGGAAAGAAACTTGACCTTCTTGGCAACATAGTCCACCAAGGAATCACCGTTCTTGGTAATAAGGGTGCAACAGACCAACATTCTTATATCCAACATGTTATAGATGGTGTAGACAACTCATTTGTTACCTTTATAAATGCTTTATCAGACCAAGACGACACTCAACTATTCGTGGATGACGAGATAACGCCAGGCGATTTCCTACAAGGTTTTTTCTTGGGCACAAGGCAAGCACTATCTGAAAGAGGACGTGAGTCCATATCCATTACCCTTCGCACTGTCACGCCATTCAGTATCGGGGTGCTCATAGCACTGTTCGAAAGAGCGGTGGGCTATTATGCTTCCTTGGTTGGTGTCAACGCCTATCACCAACCTGGCGTCGAGTCGGGGAAGAGGGTGGCGTCAATGATCCTCGACCTGCAAATGGCGGTACTCAACCATCTCACAAAGTTTCGCGGAGTACCGTTGACGGCAACTCAACTAGCTTCTGCGATCGGGATGCCGACGGAAACGGAGCATGTCTTTAGGATCTGTGAACATTTGTCTGCCAACCCAAGTCGTGGCGTGAAAAAGTTTCCGGCCAATTCTTGGCTGAACTCCTCCTACCTTAAGTTCTGAAGAATTAATGATGTTCGTTTATCCGAAGAAGTACGATGTCACTGTCGTGGGTGGCGGACACGCCGGCATAGAGGCCGCATTGGCTGTGGCAAGAATGGGTGGGCAAGCCCTGCTCTTGACCACGAACATTGACACAATCGGCCAGATGTCCTGCAACCCCGCAATAGGTGGTCAAGCAAAGGGGCATCTGGCACGCGAAATCGATGCTTTGGGCGGAGAGATGGGAAAGGCGGCAGACATGACTTGCCTTCAGTTCAGAATGTTGAACAAAAAGAAGGGGCCGGCGATTTGGTCGCCGCGGGCGCAGTGCGATAAAAAAGCTTACCAATTGAGGGTCAAGTTAACATGCGAGTTGCAGCCAAACCTTGACGTGAAACAAGAGCAGGTGTCAAGAGTATTGCACAGAAGCCATATAGCTTACGGCGTAGAAACCACGCTTGGGGTTCAGTACCACTCAGGTGTGGTTGTGCTCACAACTGGAACATTTCTCCGTGGATTGATGCACATTGGATCCAATCAGCAGGCCGGTGGGAGAGCAGGGGAATCAGCGTCGTTTGGCTTATCAGAATCACTCAGAGAAATTGGGATCGAATTGGGGAGATTCAAGACAGGCACTCCACCTCGCCTATTGCGCCGCTCAATTGATTTTAAGAAGACGGAAGCCATGCTGGGCGATGATCCAATTTCTTCTTTCACATTTTGGAAGGATGATTTGTTCCATGTGGAACAAAACAGTCTCGCGGACAAGCCAATTAGTTATTCCAATCGCCATTACCCCACCGGATCTATTCTCGCAAGACTTGGCGGACAGCTTCCATGCCACATTACACACACTACTGGCGCAACGGCCGATCTCATTCACGTAAACCTACACAAATCACCGCTCTATTGTGGAGCAATCGAAGGTGTTGGTCCGCGGTATTGCCCATCGATTGAGGATAAGATCGTAAAGTTTCCAGAAAAAAACAGACATCAAATCTTTCTTGAGCCAGAAGGAATTGCGACAGAAGAAATTTATGTGAACGGTCTTTCGACCAGTCTCCCATTTGACGTACAGGTTGAGCTGGTCCGAACCATTGTCGGCTGCGAGAATGCAATAATCATGCGACCTGCCTATGCAGTCGAATATGACATTGCCCCACCCGCGCAACTACTACCAACCCTTGAGTCCAAAGTCTGTCACAATCTATTTTTCGCTGGCCAAATTAATGGAACGTCAGGCTATGAAGAGGCTGCAGCTCAAGGGATTATGTCTGGGATTAACGCATATAGGCGAGCCAATGGACTGGAACAAATCGTTCTTCCTAGGAATAAAGCCTACATAGGGGTGCTCATTGATGACCTTGTCACAAAGGGAACGACAGAACCGTATCGGATGTTTACCTCTCGCGCAGAGTACCGGCTCCTGCTGCGCCAAGATAATGCCGATTTGCGTCTATCTGAGTTGGGTTATGAATTAGGACTCCTACCTGAGCGCAACTACCGCCAGTTCGCAGTAAAACGGCAGGCCATCAACGAGGAATTGAGAAGAATTCATCAAACTCGCTACGGTTCAGAAACGCTGGCTCAATTGCTGCGCAGACCTGAAATAAACTACTCGTCACTTCCAATGCGCAATGATTCGCTATCTGAGGATGAAGTTCAGCAGGTTGAAACCTCGGTAAAGTACGAGGGGTACATCGCCCGCCAGGAAGCCGAAGTCGAGAATTTTAAAAAGCTTGAAGACAAGCAGATTCCCGCGACATTCGACTTTATCTCCGTACCAAGCTTGCGATCTGAAGCTCGACAGAAACTAAATAAGATTCGGCCCGCGACGGTGGGCCAAGCTTCCAGAATTTCAGGTGTTTCACCAGCCGACATCGCCATCTTGATCGTTTGGTTGAAACGGCAGGCTTCCGCCAACAACCATGCCGCGGAAAGATCCGAACTGCCCGCCGGGCATAACGAAGAGTCGACAGCATAGGGTTGAAAGCTCACTGCGGTTGCTTACTGATTGATGGATAGCTGACAGCGTCTTAGTTTTATCTGTAATGTGTCGGTAGCAGTACATTCTTTTCAGCCGCGTCGGTAAGTGTTCATCTACCGCTGATTTTTATGGGCAAAGAATTCAATATCACACCGTGCGCCGTGCCGCGCGTTGAAACCAAGTATCGCCGCATTGTCACTCCGCTGCCGCATCCGGACTCTTTGGGCACACTCGAAAAGCTCCGTCAGTTTGAGCCGCAATCCATGCGCGGCCAGCCGCCGCTCGTGTGGGACAAGGCCGAGGACATTTTCGTTTACGACAAATACGGTAATCGCTGGCTCGACTGGTCGAGCGGCGTGCTCGTCACCAATGCGGGTCACGGCGCACCGGAGATTCGCCAGGCCATCGTGGACCAGGTCAACAGCGGCCTGCTGCACAACTACGTTTTCCCCAGCGAAGAACGAGCGCAACTGGTCGAATATCTGATCCAGCTCGCGCCCAAAGGTCTAAAAAAAGTTTTTCTGCTGACGACCGGCTCGGAGGCCACCGAATGCGCCATCAAGCTCGCGCGCGCCCACGGCATCAAGGTCAGTGGAAAAAAGAAAATCGGCATCGTGGGCTTCGAACGCGGGTTTCACGGGCGCACGCTGGGATCGCAGCAAGCCGGTGGCATGGCTGGCCAAAAGTCGTGGATCGTCAATGAAGACCCCGCGATCCTCAACGCGCCATTCCCAGACGGCTTTTGGCAGACGGACACGAGCTTTGATGTTTTCCTCGCCGTAGTCAAGCAGCGCGGATTGGAGCCGGAGAACATCGCAGGCGTGATGATGGAAACCTATCAAGGCGTCGGCCCGGAATTCGCGCCGGTGGAATACGTCCGGCGCATGGCCGAGTGGTGCAAACAGAACGACGTGGTGCTCGTGTTTGACGAAGTGCAGGCCGGCTTCGGACGCACGGGTAAATTCTGGGCCTTTGAACATTATGGCGTGACGCCCGATCTGATTTGCTGCGGCAAAGGCATCAGCAGCTCGCTGCCGCTTGCGGCGGTGATTGGCCGCACGGAAATCATGGATCAATTCGGCCCCGGTTCGATGACCAGCACGCACACAGGTAATCCCGTCTGCTGCGCCGCGGCACTGGCGAGCCTCAAGAAAATCGTGAAGGAAGATTTGACGGCCAATGCCGCGCGATTGGGGAAAATATTGCTCGACGGATTAAAAAAAATCCAAGTTCGCCATTCCGAAGTCATTGGCCACGTCGCCGCGCGCGGCTTGGTGGGCGGTATGCAAGCCCTGAAGCGCGGCAGGAAAGAACCCGACCACGATCTAGCGCACAGTATCATTGAACGCTGCTTCCACAAAGGATTGCTCATGTTCGGCCCGGTCGGTGCGTGGGGGCAGACGGTGAAGATTGCTCCGCCGCTCACGATTACGCGCGAAGCGCTCGAAGAAGGCGTCGCTGTGCTCACTGAAGCGACCGATGAAGCCGTTGCGGCGATGAGCAAACCGGAGAAACCGAAAGGCCGGAAACAGGTCGCGAACGGGGTGCTCGGATAAGGAGTGGCAAATCGAGCCGTTGAAATTCAACATTGCATTTTGGCAGGGCAGCGGGCACCCTTCATCCCCTTGGGTCGGGGCGTAGCGTAGCCTGGTAGCGCGCTTGTTTCGGGTACAAGAGGTCGTGAGTTCGAATCTCACCGCCCCGACCATTTTCCCGTTTTCCTGGTGACACGTGACGAGTGACAGGTGACATGATCGCGCCGGCAAATCTAATTTACCCGCTGCCATCCATCCTTGAGCGGCTCGATCTAGCGAAGCTTTTTCCGAAAACCCAGCCGTTGGAAGTCGAGTTGGGCTGCGGCGATGCTTCGTTCATCGCCGAATACGCCAAGCTGCATCCGGAGCGAAACCTCATCGGCGTCGAGCGGCTGCTTGGCCGCATCCGGAAGCTCGACCGCAAAGGCCGCCGAGCCGGGTTGACGAACCTGCGCGGCCTGCGCATCGAGTGCGCTTACTTTCTGGAATACCTGTTGCCACCGCACTCGGCGACAGCGCTGCACGTTTATTTCCCCGATCCGTGGCCGAAGAAAAAGCATCAGAAAAACCGGCTCGTCAACGAGCGCTTTCCCGAACTCGCGCACGCGGCGCTGGCATTCGGCGGTGTGGTGTATCTGCGCACGGACGACGAGGATTACTTCGCGCAGATGGCGGCCGTGTTTGCTGCAAGTTCAGCGTTTCGCCCGGGAGAGACGCCGCCGGAACTCGCCGCGCTGCTCACGGATTTTGAAAAGGATTTTAATGCCCGCAAGATCGAGACGTTGCGCGCGGCATATCAACTTTCCGTGTAGCAGAAGACGTGCGGAGGCTCATTTTAGCCCGGAATGAGGATTTGAAATCAGAGCCCCCTCATGTCGGCTCACCTTCACACATCAATCACCGGGCCGTTACCGTTCTTGGGGTCTGAATCGGGCGGACGCTGTCCGCGGCGAAACGTCACGCGCGAGCTGCCCGATCCGGTGAGTATGTTTAGCGCCACGGAAACCACGCTGATGATGAGCGAGCCGAGAAAGGCCGACCAGAAATCTTCCACCACAAAGCTAGGCTTGAGCATCCAGCCGACGAGATAGAGCAACAATGCGTTGATGACGAGGGTGAACAACCCCAGGGTCACGATGAGGAGCGGCAGCGCCATGAACATCATGATTGGCCGGATGAAGGCATTCAGAATTCCCAGGACCAGCGCGGTCACGAACGGCATCCAAAGGCTGTTCTCCGCGAGGCGTATGCCCGGCACGATATGCACCGCCACCAGCACGGCCAGCGTCGTGATAAGCCAACGTTGAATAATTTTTTTTGGGGCGGGTTGCATGTTCAATTCATCAATGTGCCTCGCGCTTTCAACCAACCAACCATGCGACAGCCATCGGCCAAAAACAAGGCGCAAAGGAGTTCAGCCCGCTTCCACCCGCAGCAGCGTAGCTGCGGTCCGCGCGTGCAGGGTCGCTGCCTCAAGACTGGCGGACACCAAACAAAGCTCGCCGGGGGACCGCTCAATTGTGACCGCTCCGCACGCTACACCCAACTTGCCGCTCACGCAGGCGACGATCTGCATTGTGTGCGGAGCGACTGGCCTGTCCACGCCGGCGGCCATCTGCAAGACCTCGACTGCAAAAAGCGGGTCTTGCGCCAGCGGTCGTAGTTTTGTTGAGGCATCGCCGCTGAATGTGCTTTCCACAAGCGCCGGTTCGAAGTCGCTGAAATCAATGCTCGCCAGCGACTGTGGCACTTGCAGCTCGCGCGGCTTGCCACCCAGCCCGACGCGATTCCAATCGAACACGCGGTAAGTCGTGTCCGAACTCTGCTGGATTTCAAAAATCACCAATCCTGCGCCGATGGCGTGAACGCGCCCGCTGGGCAGGAACATGGCGTCGCCAGTGCGCACAGGCACGCGATGGAAACAATCGGCCACGGAGCCGTCGTAGAGCTTGCGCTCAAAGTCGGCGCGGGTGACGCCATGCTGTAAGCTGCCACGTGCGCGAGTCAGAGAATCGTGACTTTTGAGAATTGGTTGGCAGCCAAGACCGCCTTTTGAGAACCAAAAAAGAGCTTTCATTCGAAGTGCCAACGTCGTAGGGTAATGGCATGACAAACCAGGTTCAAAGCGAACCCCGGAACGTTAGTGTTGTGTGTTCCACGGGTGAGTCGTGTCCCCGGAAACAACCTCAACTTTCAGTACCAGCCGACTTCTTTGACGCCAGTGGGAGAGTCAAAAACAATATGCGACACCGGGACTACGACGGTTTCTATGTGAGCCCTGAAGGGTACGTATATTGTTCAAGACAGTGCTGGGCAGACTCTCTGAGCGACTAGCGAGGTTGCCACGATTCATTTCCTGATACTTCGCTTGGAGCAGGCAACCTACAGGTATAGCTCAAGCTCATCGTGCTCCCTGACTACCCTTGACATGAACTCGCGTGCATGGACCTCGTTCGTGATCATCACGACCTGCTCTTTGACCATGCAGGCCTGAAAGACAACTCGAATGTCCTCGATGTGCGGGTGCGGTTTCAGCGGGTCCACGAAGAAGATCACAACATCGCAGTTACACGCGGTTCATGATAAGAAGGGGCGCATGGTTTGTCTAATGTCTTCCTGGCCAATGTTTTTTCCGTTGTGCGGCCCGGATGGCACTTGGCCTTTCCTAGGCCATTCCGGTGGAACCAAAATACTGATTGCTAAGGCCAATCAATAATGATACGAGAGTTCACAGCGAGAGCAGCAAGCTTGGAATGATCTACATCGTTCATAGTTTAGGCGTCACTCATGAAGAGGAGTAGGTATGATTTATACTGTTACTGTTAATCCTTGTCTCGACGTTTTACGGTTTCTCTCCGCTAAAAGTCAGGCGCCGTCTCTTTCCGACGGGACCTATCGCCCCGAGAATCCCAACGAAGACGAAAAGCTTCGACCTGGCGGCAAAGGCATCGACGTGTCTCGCGCGCTTGTGTGCCTTCAAAACGAAACGAAAGCGCTTGGATTTATCGGTGATCAGACCGGAGAGATTCTAAAGGGCCTGCTCGCCGCTGAAGGGATCGATCATGAATTCATCGACTCGGGCGTTGAGACACGCACGAATATCATTCTAGTGCTTCGAGATGCTCGCGAGCACAGCAAGGTGCTTGGTGAAATTCGGATAAACTCACAAGGAAAGGAAATCCCGCCCAACAAGTACCAGCTCCTCTACGGTCAGGCTAATCGAATTGGGGACGCCAAAGCAGTCGCGATTTCCGGTAGCCTGTCCTTCAATATGCAACCCACTTTTTACAATTCCCTGATTAGAACATTCAAGACAAAGAACCCAGGCTGCATCGTCCTTCTGGACGGTCCAGCCGCGCCCACTGCCGAGGCGATGGTTTTGCCTCAGCACCGGCCAGATTTTATCAAACCCAACATAAAGGAATTCAGCGACCTCGTCACCCAGCTTGATCTCCAGCGACACAGTGGGGTGGCGAGCTTCCCTCTTAGAGGAGATCAATTGCCAAGCGGCGCCAGTGATGAGCAGTATCTTGAGTACGCGTTCACTGGGACACGTTTGGCGTCAGGTCCTCCAAAGGACTTCGAGGTGGACAAGGGAAAATTTAGATCCAATTGGGGAGTACTTTTGCAGTGTGTCCTACACATCAAGCAGGAATTCGGCGTCACCACCCTTCTCTCTCTTGGCCCTGCTGGCTGCATTTCAGCCGACGACGACGGCCGGATTCTGCATGCATATATTCCGCAGCAGATAAAAATCGGCACTCGGGTCGGCGCAGGGGATTGTTTAGCCGCTGGTTTTCTATCAAAACACGTTAACGATCCCTCAAGTAATCCGTTAGAGAATGCTCTGAAAGCTGGAATTGCTGCTGCTACGGCTCGAATCGTGGTCGAAGAGTATGGAGCAAACAAGAAGTATTTGGACCGGAAAGTATATGAGCGGTACTTGGGCCAAGTGAAGCTTGATACCTACTCCCCGGAATCTGCTCTGGTTCCACAGTTTGCTGGGACCGCCCCTTGGTGCAGGTTCTCCCATGGGCGGTCTTGAGGTGCCGCCACGCCTGATGGTCAGGCGTTCGCGCTGGATAAGATAAGACCTGCGGAGTTGCTGTGACTCCAAGTCAAGAGAGAAAAGACAATGCAAATCAAGACTCAGATTTCTCCAGAGGGCCTCTTGGATTCTAAGAGTGCCCTCAGCCATCTGTCCGATGGTCGCAGTTTGAGAACAGCCGTCGAGTCTCTGGTCGTTTCGGGCCGTTCCTCCGGAAGGGCCGCTCGAGTGCTCCTCAACCAATTGGCAGACTTCATCGACGAACAGTCAGCGACTTTCTACCAACAGGAGAGCGATGGACTGAAACTTCGCGACCCAAAAACTGCCCGAGATCACAAAAGGATGGTTAGAGCGTCAGTCGCGGAACAGGCAGCGACACAAGCGGTCTTGGGGATACTGGGATCGGACGGGCTATTGGACGACGAGAGATTCACCAAGTTGGTTGACAAGTCTGGCATGTTGGAGAGGCTGGGGCGGTGGAAGGAGCACATCCAGACCATGAGAGAGAGGGCTGTTGAAGCGGCAGAACAATTCACCAAGGAGCATCGCGGCGTTAAGATTCAGAAGGTGAAGATTTTCGGTCTGGGCGGGTCTGGCGCCCCTCACGATGTCGCCAAGGACATTGTCTCCAATTTCCACAAGTCATCCATCGAGATTGAAGTTGTCCATGCTGACACTCCCAATGCCGACTATGTAACACCACGAACGCTTGCCATCTTCTGTAGTTTCTCTGGCAACACCGAGGAGATTCTCCACTGTTACAAAATGGTCAGCCGCAAGACCGGCCTGTGTGTGGCACTGGCAAAGGGTGGAAAGTTGAGAGAGCGCGCTTGTCGAGTGAACATGCCATTCATCCAATTACCGGAGAAGAACCATCCGGCGTTTGTCATGCAACCCAGAGAGAGTGCTTGTCTCCAGATGGCGGCCATTCTCACCTTACTGGCCAAGATAGGGCTTGCGCGCGGCTCGGCCTGGTCACTGACTGAAGACAGTTTGGCCTTCCGTAAGGCCATCGCTCTAATCGCCCGATGCAGGAAACGGTTCGGACCGCAAATCCCATTCAGAAGGAATTCAGCCAAGCAACTTGCGTTCTTCCTGCTTTACGGCATCAAGTGGACAGGAAGAGGGAAACTCCCGGCCTATGACTTGTGGGGAAAGAAAGTCCCTTTCATACTGGCGGATCGCAACAACGCGGGCATCGGGCATGAAGTCAGGACCCAGATTCACGAAAGGTCCAAACTCAATGCGGCCTTTTATGACGCGCCCGAGTTCCTTCATAACATGGTTGAATCCATAAGGGCAGGGGTGGAATCAGCCAAAGCAACACTCGACCCGGACAACTACGTATACTACTTCATCCAGTCAGCAGACGAAGAACCGAGGATCCGATTGCGGCTGGATAAAACTATCAAACTCGTTATGAATGGCAAGGCCAACTACGCCGTGCTGAACGCAGAAGGCGATAATCCCTTTCACAGGGCTCTATTCGCCACCTACTTCAACGCTCACATGACAACCTATCTCGCAATCCTGAATGGGTTCGACCCTCTGCCCGTGCCCACCATGAGTTGGATGAAAAACGTCATGGACGGATTCAAGCGGGACGGGAAGGAGGAGCGGAACGCCAACGCTCGCAACAGGTCAGGGCTGAAAATGTGGCCGACACAGGGATCGTAAGTTTCCACGGAGTCCCCGGGTCGGTCACTGATTTCCCACGACTCGCCGACGGTCGCGCCGGGCGGCAGTTTCTTGCCGTAAAGCCGCGCGAGGTTGAGTCCGCCCCAGACGCGCTCCTTGAAAATGGGTTGGAAGGTCAGCGGGTAGAGCACGAAAGATTTACGATTCTGGATTTACAATCTGGCGACGAGTCGAACTGGCGGAGCGTATCCCGCCAGCCCGCGGAAAAGTTTTCAATCGCTTGTCCGCCTTTCAAATCAACCTTTGTGATCACAAACTCGCCTGCTCAAGCCGGCGGCGGTGGCGCGATCGCGGAAGCCAAAGTCACCGCTGCCGCCGATAGCGGAGTCATGTTTGTCGGCGGGGCCGTGGACGGCGCAGCGGCGGCGGACGTGCGCCTGGATATTTTTTTCAACGACTCAATTTTTTCTGCGCGGGTCATAGGCTTCTCCAGGAAATGTCCGAAGGCGCGGAATTTATCGTAGCGCCTCTTCAAGCGCTCGGCTGATGGCAGAGCCAGCAATTCGACCAGATGTTTGAGCAGGTATTGCTGGAGTGTTTTTGCAGTCGTGGCTGGATCATTGTGCGCGCCGCCGAGCGGTTCGGGGATGATTTCGTCCACGAGTTTGAGTCCGAACAAATCCTTGGCGGTGATCTTGAGCGCCTCAGCGGCTTTGGCGGCGGCAGCGCGGTCTTTCCACAAAATTGCCGCGCAACCTTCCGGGCTGATGACGGAATAATACGAATTTTCCAGAATCAAAACCCGGTCCGCTACCCCGATGCCCAGCGCACCGCCCGAACCGCCCTCGCCGATGACCACGGCGATGATGGGCACGTCGAGCAACGTCATGTCGCGGAGGTTCACGGCAATAGCTTCGGCGATGTGGCGTTCCTCCGCGCCGATGCCGGGATATGCGCCCGCGGTGTCAATGAGCGTGATGATCGGCAGGCCAAATTTGTCGGCGAGGCGCATGAGGCGCATGGCTTTGCGATAGCCTTCAGGATGCGCGGAACCGAAGTTACGCAAAATATTCTCTTTCGTGTCGCGGCCTTTTTGCGTGCCGATGACAAGAACCCGGTGTTCACCCAGTTTGGCAAAACCACCGACGATGGCGCGATCCTCGGCATAAAGGCGGTCGCCATGCAGTTCGTGAAAGTCGGAGAACGTCGAGTTGAGGTAGTCGAGGGTGTAAGGACGTTTGGGGTGGCGCGCCAGTCGGACCCGTTGCCAGGCGTTGAGGCTGGAGAAAACCTGCCGCCGGGTTTCTTCCAGTTTCTTTTCGATGAGCGTGATTTCCTCCTCGAAGCTGACATTCAGCGAATGGTTCTCTGGATGGCGCTTGAGTTCCTCGAGCTTGCCTTGCAGTTCGATAATCGGCTTCTCGAAATCGAGCTGGTGTTTCATGCTGAAAACAGATTAGTCAGATGTGGGAAATGAGGCAACGTTGAATTCAGCCCCGGAAAACACTGAGGGCCGGACTTGCGTCCGGCCCTCTGGTGACGAGGTTTATACGCCTTCACCCAGGCGCTCAGAAGGGCAGCGCGGTCAACTTGGAGGGACGCTGTTCGCACCGCGCTGCGAGCAAAACCCCTATGCCAACCCTAAACGAACAGCGAAGTCGTTTCATATTCACTATATCAGAGACTGCGCGGGCACGGTTCGTTCAAAAGATTTTTGTCCGCGCGGACAAAACGCGCCACGCCAGTCATGGATAAGCGGTTACGCCATGGAAATTATTCCAAGAAAGTAGCGTTGGCCGGTTCAGGTTGCGCGCCTCGTCAATGCAACTCGTTCTAACTCAATAAGCGTCCGAAAAAATCCTTGTGTGTGGCCGCGATTGAATCACGCGGGCCAGCGGTGTCTTCCCGGACGATCCGAGCGACTCGCGGAGAGCCGCAGATTTGCCCGCGCCGGAAACCAGCACCCAAACTTGCCGCGCCGCCGCGATGGCGGCGTAGTCAAGCGTGACGCGATTCGGTGGCGGTTTGGGCGAATTCTTAATGGCACGATATACAGTTCTGTCGGCCACAAGTGATCCCGCTTCGCCGGGAAATAAAGACGCCACGTGCCCGTCTTCGCCCATGCCGAGAAAAATCAAATCGAGCACCGGCTGGCCGTCGGGGTTGAGCGGCACGACGCGGCAAATTTCCGAAGTCGCTTTGGCCGCCGCAATCTCCGGTGGTTCTTCGCCGCGAATCCGATGAGTTTGGCCTTCGGAAATCTTGAGCGGCGTGACCAACAACTCGCGCGCGATCCGGTAATTGCTGTCCGGATCGTCTGGCGGGACGCACCGTTCGTCGCTCCAGAAGAACTGGACGGAACTCCACAGACCCGCGCCAGCGTTTTCGACCACAGCCACAGCCGAAAAGAAAGTCTTTGCGATGCGCCCGCCGGAGAGGGCGACGCAATGCGGATTGCCCGAGCCTCGCTGCTCTGCAATCGAGTCCAGCCACGCGCCTGCGGCGGCGCGGGCCAGGCCAATATCATCGCTGAAGGAGATAAGTTCGACCTTCTCCATGAAAGGAGTTACAAGTGGCTCGCGCCTGAAACAGTGACTTCCGTTTTGACGGAGTTCGCAATAAAACACTGCTCGTGCGCCAAGTGGTTGAGATGCTCTTCGTCCTCGCGCGTGGGCAGTTTCGCGCCACCATAAACGATTTTTGGATGGAGCGTGACTGCGTTGATCCAAGGCACGCCTTTTTGGTTTTTCGTCATGTGACCGACGGCTTCGTCTTCGTAGCTGTCCACTTGAAAACCCTGTTTGGACGCCAGGTAAAGAAAAGTGAGCATGTGGCAGCTCGAAATCGAAGCGACGAACGCTTCCTCCGGGTCAACGTGCGCTGGATTGGAGAAGGGCACGGGCACTACCGCGGTTGAAGGTGACGCAGGAATCGTGGCGCCGCCGTCGAAAATCCACGTGTGCTCCCGCGAGTATCTGCCCTTGAGAAAGTCGGGGCTGGTGCATTTCCAGCGGATCGTTGCTTTGTGTTCGGACATAATGTGCGCGCTTGTTAAGCCGTTATTTCACAGGCTGCGGATCGCGCCAGACGTGGCCGCTTTGCGCGAGCAAATCTTCCGCCGCCACCGGGCCCCACGAACCCGCCGCGTAAAATTCCCGGTTCGCCAGCGCCTTGCCTTCCCAGCCCTTGCGAATCGCGTCCACGATCTGCCACGCGGTTTCGACTTCATCGCGCCGGATGAAGAGTGTTGCGTCGCCGGCGATGGCTTCGAGCAACAAGCGCTCGTAGGCTTCCGGCGTGTAAGCGCCGAATTCCGAGTCGTAGCTGAAATGCATCCGCACGGGACGCACGGCGACGCTCGTGCCGGGCACTTTGCCGTTGAAGCGCATCGAGATGCCTTCGTTTGGTTGGAGCCGCAGCGTAAGTGCGTTGGGATCAAGTCTGCCGTTACACGCCGCGGCGAACAGCACGTGAGGCGTGGGGCGGAACTGGATACGCACTTCGCTCGCACCCAGCGGCAGGCACTTGCCCGTGCGCAAATAAAACGGCACCCCCGACCAGCGCCAGTTGTCCACAAACAATTTCAGCGCCGCATAGGTTTCCACGTTGGAATCGGGCTGTACCTTCGGCTCCTGGCGATAACCTGGTTGCACCTGGCCGTTCACGACGCCGACAAAATACTGTCCGCGCACGACTTGTCTGGCGACGTCGTCGCCCGTCAAGGGGCGGATGGACTTGAGCAGTTTCACCTTTTCGTCGCGGATGGATTCGGCTTCGAGCGACACAGGCGGCTCCATGGCCACCAACGCGAGGACCTGTAGGAGGTGGTTCTGCACCATATCGCGCAGCGCGCCGGCTTCCTCGTAATAACTGCTGCGTCCGCCCACGCCCATCTTTTCGCTCACTGTAATCTGCACGTGGTCCACCGACTCGCGATTCCATAGCCGCTCGAAAATCGAATTGGAAAACCGGAACATCAAAATGTTCTGCACCGTCTCCTTGCCCAGATAGTGATCTATGCGGAAGACCTGTTGTTCGTGCGCGAAGCGGGTCAACTCATTGTTTAACGCGTGCGCGGAGGCGAGGCCGTGCCCGAACGGCTTCTCGACGACCAGCCGTTGCCAGCCTTCGCCGCCGTGGCGGTATAGCAACTTCGCGTTGTGCAACTGCTCGGCCACTTCGCTGAACTGGCTGGGCGGCGTGGCGAGATAGAAAAGTAAATTATTCCGCAACGCCGGGTTGCCGAACGAATTGAGCATTTGTTCCAGCTTTTGGTAAGTCGCCGCGTCCAGCATATCGCCTTGGCAGTAGGACAAATTCGCGGCGAACTCGCGCCACGCGCCGTCATCCACCGGTTGGGTGCGCGAGAACTGGTCAAGCGCCGTCCGAAGTTCGGCGCGCCACGAATCATCCGTTTTCTCGCGACGCGCGAAACCAATGACCCGGAACGCGCCGGGCATCTGCTTTTCCTTGAAGAGATGGTAAAGCGCCGGAATAAGTTTGCGGGCGGTCAAATCGCCGCTGGCGCCAAAGATGACGATGGAGCATGGTTCGACCGCTTTGCGGCCCGCGTCCAGGTGGCAAGCCATAAGTTCGTCGAAACTGTCGGCTGTGTTCACGGATGCAGAATGGCGCAAAGCGGCGGCGAATTCAACGAATCTTGAAGGCCACCGGCAGGGACGCTTTCCACCGCAGTGGTGTCCAGTTAAGAATCCAATAGGCACAAGGGA
>CAYIOH010000014.1:0-20024 GCA_964364975.1 uncultured Bifidobacteriaceae bacterium | reverse complement strand
GGGTGTTCGTCCCCGCGCCCCGGCAGGAGGCCGCCCAATGATCCGACGCATCCTCCCCTGGCTGGCCGCGGCACCCCTGGCCGCCTGTGCGCCGGCCGCCGCGCCGGTCTCCACCCCGTCGGCCATGCCGGCGGACACCCCGCGCGCGGAGCTCGCCCTGATCGAAACGCAGCCGTCGCTGGGCACGCCCAATCCGTATCGCCTTCCCCCGTCCTCCTCCCCGATCGTTCCTCGCGGAGAGAGGGAAAGATTTGCGTGATGTGCTTCGCGTGTTGACAGCCACGGTCGGTTTCCGCTACTTCCTAACGCCGTCATGTCGAAACGATTCAACTTTTTCTTTATGCAAAACACGCCTTTTCTCCGCTGGTCTCCGGTATTGCTGAGCGTCGGCTTGGCTGCTGCTTTCATGCTTCCATGCTCCACCAAGGGCGACGATTGGCCACAATGGCGCGGGCCGGATCGCAACGGCATTTCAAAAGAAACCGGCTGGCTTTCCAAGTGGCCCGCCGAAGGGGTGAAGAAGTTGTGGGAAGTCAGCGTGGGCGTAGGCTACTCCACGATGTCCGTGAGCAAAGGTCGCGTTTACACGATGGGGAATGTGGAGGATACCGACGCGGTTTCCTGTTTCGACGCCGAGAGCGGCAAGCCGCTTTGGAAACACGAGTATGCCTGCCCGGCCAAGGACCCCAACGGCTACCACGGCACACGTTGCACGCCCACCGTGGACGGCAACCGCGTTTATACCCTGAGCCGCCATGGCCATTTCTTCTGCCTGGAAGCGGAAACGGGCAAGGTCATCTGGTCGAAGGATTTCAACAAGGACTTCGGCGGTGTGACGCCCCAGTGGGGTTTTGCTGGCTCACCTTTGATCGAAAAGGGCTGGGTGCTTAGCGAGGTCAGCGGCCCGAATGGCGCCTCGGTGGTTGCGTTTGACAAACTAAACGGCGCGGTGGTGTGGAAAAATGGCGGTGATCGGGCGGGCTATTCCTCGCTCATCGCCTTTGACAACGGCGGCGAGCGCTGTTTTGCGCAATTCAGCGCCGACCACATCATCGGTCGCCGCATGAAGGACGGCTCGGAACTCTGGCGGTCGCCTTGGAAGACCGACTACGGAGTGAATGCCGCCACGCCCATCATCGAGGGCGACCAAATGTTCCTCTCCTCCGGCTACGGCTTCGGCTGCGCGCTGTTGAAAGTCGCGCCCACGGGAGCGACCGAAGTCTGGCGCAACAAGAGCATGCGCAATCACGTGAACAGTTGCGTACTGGTGGACGGCTACCTCTACGGCTACGACGATGCCGAACTCAAGTGTCTTGACTGGAAAACGGGCATGATCAAGTGGGCCACCAAGGACTATGGCAAAGGCGCATTGATGGTCGCCGACGGCAAGCTGATTCTCTTCGGTCAGAACGGCAAGCTCGGCGTCGCTGAAGTCTCGCCCAAAGCGTTCAAGCCGATCTCCAGTTTCCAGGCGATCGGCGGCAAGAACACCTGGGCTTCGCCGGTGCTGGCCAATGGCCGCATCTACGTCCGCGGTCTTGATAAAATGGCGGCCTTTGATGTGAAGGGAAAGTAAGCTCCTATGAGGGTTCATGAGTCAAGGGTTTAAGTGAAGGGTTTCATTTATTTTTTCTTAAAAGCGTTTTTTGTTTTTTTCGGTCCGCGTCTCCGTCCGCATTAACGTTGGGCGCTCGGTCCAAGTTCTTCCTCCTATCCGCACGTCAGCTCTGGGCTGAGTGCAACAAACTGTATTCGATCTTGCGGCGGACGGAGCGAGGCGGCTCATTCTAACTCACGGGCCAACGCTCATTGACCCAAGGCGTCACGCGAGCGCGCCTCCGCTCCGAAAATTCAATCCGGTTATGGCTTCAGCTTCATTCAGTCCTTGGGTTGCTCGTTCATCACCAGGCCCAGCTTCTCCGGGGTGGTCTGGCCGGTCTGTAAGCGCCACCAATCCACCCCAAACCCGCGCGCCAGCGCCACGATCAGTTGTTTCTTGCGCCCGCCCGGGGTCTGCGGGTCAAGGATCCGGGCGCGCCACTTTTTGCAGAGCCGATACGCGGGTTGGTATTTCAATAACCGCCACGCCGCTTCGCACAGGGCCCAGCGTAATCTGGGGTTGCCGCACTTGGTGATGTGACCGTGTTGTTGGCGGGGGCCGGAACTGTTCTCGCTCGGACACAGCCCAAGGTAACTGCTCACCTGCCGCCGGTTATGGAAGCGGTGCCAGTCCCCGACTTCACGGGCGATGATCTGTTCGCTCAACGCGCCCAGGCCGGTGGGTTTGGGTTGCGTGCTGGCGGCTTCGATCTGCTGACTCTGCCAGCGCACCTGTTCGTGCAGCGCCGCCAGCGCGGCTTGCAACGGCGCGAGAAGTTTCGCCAACCACGCGGGCACGGCGAGCTTGGGCCAGTTGCGGACGCCATACCATTTGCCCTTGAGCCGGTAGCCGTACTGGAGCGCGACACCCCGTCCGCGTTGGGCGAGGAGTTTGAGATCGCGATGCAAGCTTTGCCGCAGCCGGGTCTGGCTGCGCTGCCGTTCCTGGGCTTCACTGGGCACCCGCACCACGGCCAGCGCCTGCGGGTTACCGGCGACAAAGCGGTCCAGTACATTCAACATCGCCAGCGCATCGGTGCGATCGGTCTTCACACGCTTGTGCTGGTCGTCCCAGTTGCGCGGACGGATGACGTAGTTGGTGACACCCAGCGCCGTGAGTTGGCGATGGAGCGTGTAGCCAAACGGCCCGGCTTCGTAGCACGAAACAATGCGCCAGCCGTGGGCAAGCTGCTTTTGCACCCACGTCAGCAGGCCGGCAGGACTGAAGCGCTGCGGGGGCTTGGGAAACTCCCCGTCGTATTGCATGGCCACGACGTGTTGGGCGAGGTGCACGTCGAGCGCCAGCTTGAGCGTGCGGGGTTGGGATTGAAGGTGATTTACCGGTTGCGTCGCCGCAACCGCCGGAGTAGAAACAACGTTGTTATGCATATGGGCAGACATTGTGGAACGCGTGTGCGCCCCGTGTCTGCCCTCATGTTTTCTAACCCAAGGGCGATACTGCATGGGAGATGTTAGAGCGCTCTGGTTCAGCGGCAAATCTCCAATCACTGTTTCCTCTCTGCTCCGAACGATCAGCTCACCGATGGTGGCCCCTGCGAGTCCCCCGAACCGACAACCGGCGTCGCGGGGCCGCCATTCGGTGCAGCGCCGGGTTCAGCGTCATGTATTTCTCCGATCAGAATCTGAATAACATCACCCTTTTTCAGCGGCACGGGACGAACAAACTCGGTGGCCACCGTGCCAAAGGCGTCGACTCCCTCCATCGCGAGCTCATGAGTGGTGACTTTGTTGCCATCTCCATCGTGATGCTCAAAAGAGCGCACCATCGTCAGCAGTTTGAAATGATCGCGACCGACCGCAACCGCTTGGCCGTTAAGTGTCACCTGATGCGTGTTCATACCCGTGCCGAACTATTATTCAACGAACCATCCGTTCGTATAATAGGGAATGCAAATCCAACATGCAATCCGTTTGATGCGAGAAGTTTGTGTGCTCCGTCACCTCTCCGTCAACACCCTAAAAAGCTACACCCACTGGCTCTACCGCTACGGCGCGTTTCTCAAGAACTCAGACCTTTACGGTTACCCCATTCGTGCATCGGTTGGGCAGATGGCGCTGACACTGCGCCGTGACAGAAAATCAGTTCCTCGGATGCTCACTTCGGACGAACCACTGGTTCCTCCAGAGTTTGTCTGCCGCTTCGCAACGGTATCTGTGCACCGGAAGGCAGGATCGCCATCGCTTGGACGCCTTTGGGGATTTCCGCTTTGAGCCGGAACGTTGAGCCATCTTTGCGCCAGCCGATTGCCACGCGGCCCTGCGGCGTTTGCAGGGTTGCCTCCGCGTTCGCGAGTGGGCCGGGGTTCGGCGCGATGAGAATCTTCTGCCAACCCACGCTGCCCGGTTGCTGCCTGATGCCGGCGACGTAGCCGTAATACCACTCCATCACGTGGCCGAGCATGCAGTGGTTGAGCGATTGACGGCCGTCCATCATGGCGTCCCAAGTCTCCGGCAGCGAGGTCAGTCCTTTCTTCAGGATGCCGCCGTAGCTGCCCGTGCCGTCGCGCGAATAGACGCGATGCAGGATGTCCGATCGTCCGGCTTGGGCGAGCGCGCGGATGAAATAGACGTGGCCGACATCGCCGGGCGTCTGCTGCCAGCCGCGCTTCTCCAGATCGGCGATGATATCGTCCACCAACAAATTACGATCCGCTGTCGGCACGAGTTCGGCGCACAGGGCCATGGCGTTGGCGCATTGCGGACTGCCATTGTGGCGGAGCTTGCGCGTCGTTGGGTCCTGGAAGTGGCGCAGAAAATCCGCCGCGATGCGCGCGTGCAGCTCGCGATACTTCTTTGCGTCGTCCGGCCGGCCCAACGCTTCGGCTGCGCGCGAAACCGTCAGCGCGCAAAGCCCCCAGGTGGCGGTGGCGGAAAGCGTTGTGGGTGTGAAGCGCGAAGCGCCGGGAGGCTGGCCGTGCCCGTAATCATACCAGTCGCCCAAACCACCCGGCGCGAGGCCATCCTTGGCCTCGGGCTTGATGTAATCGGTAAACCGGCACATCATCTCGAAGTTGTCGCGGAGGATTTGCGGGTCGCCGTACCACTCGTATTGCAGCCACGGCAACATGACCGCCGCCGCGCCCCATTCGACCGTCCAATTGAAGTCGCCGGGAAATTTCCCAGCCGGATAACTCGGAGCAACGGTCAACACGCGCCCGCTCGGCTCCTGGGCGTCGCGAATGTCGCGCGTGATCTTGGCCTGCCACGCTCGGCAATCGTAGCGATATTGGAAGCTCGGCGCGAGCAGGTAGGAACACTCCAGCCAGCCGAGCTTCTCGCGATGCGGGCAATCCGTCATCACCCAGCTCATGTTGGCCCGCATGGCGGCGTCAATGATCCGGTGCGTGCCGTTGTAGAGATCGCTTGAACAGCGGAAGGTGCCGGCTTCCGGAAGCCCGGCGCGAACGTTTACCAGTTCCATCCGGCGAATGACGGGCAGGCCTTGCGGGTTCGCGCGGCCCGCTGGTACGGCGCCCGTAACTTCGACGAACTGCATGCCAAGATAGAAGGAAACCCACTGATGCTTCAGCGGCTTTCCGTCCGCGACGATCTCGCAGCCGACGACGTAGCCGCCGAACAACCGGTCCTTCGCGTTCTTGTGTTCGCCGCAGCGGAAATGCACGCGGTCGCCGGACCTCCCGCCTTCCAGTTCCACACGCAACTGTGCCGCCATGTTTTGCGGAAAGCTGTAGAGAAAAACATTCGTTGCCGGCTCCTTCACCGAAACCGGTGTTTGATGCTCGAACTCGGAAATGTTCGGCCAGAACTGCAGCTCGAGCTTGCCCGGCGGCGCGGTCGCTTCGCGCGCCGGTGGCCAGACATGATCATCAAACCCGGCGCGATCCCAGTCGGGCAATTGCCGGCGCGCATCGAAATCTTCGCCGGCAAAAATGTGCGAGAACGTGATCGGGCCTTCCGTCGTGCGCCATGAAGTATCCGTGCCTACGCGTGAAACCGAACCGTCCTTGTTGGTCACGGTGATTTCCGCGCAGAGCAGGTACGGTTCGGCGACGGTGCGTTGTGGCCCGGCCTTGTTGTAGCGGTCGGCGGGTGGGTTTGGATTATGCCAGAAGGAATTGAAAAGCATCACGCTCACGCAGTTCGTGCCGGACACAAGCAAGGGCGCAAGGTCGAAGTCGCGGTAGTAAATCGTCTTTTCGTATTGCGACCACGGCTGGTTGATGCCGGTGGCGGCCAGACGCCGGCCATTGACGCGCACGTCGTAATCGCCCAAGCCGGCGATCCGAAGCGTCGCGCTTCGAGGTTTGCGGTCGAGGAGGAATTCCTTGCGGAAGAGCGGGCAGGCGGCGTTGGTCGCGCGGTTGGCCGGCGGCGCGATCCAGCGGGCTTCCTCGAAACCGGCGGCAGACGCGGTGCCGGAGGTAAGCAGGGCGAACGTGACAAGCCCCAAGAAAAGCGCGAGAAGAGGACGGCTGGTTTTCTGCATGCGCCACAGGTTATTTCCCGCCCTCCGCACGTCAAGGGTTTGCGAGGCTGGCGCGCTGCTCCGCGGGCAGGCCGTTCACGACCGGGTGGCCTCCCATTTCCGGCGTTGGCTCAGTCTCGCCACCTGGAACGGGCTGCCGGGTGTTTACAATGCAACCGGAGAACCGCGACCGCGGCCGCGGACAAAAGCGAGGAACAATTCATCGTCAACGCGGCGTGCGGATTTTAATTTCAGGTGCGTCACGTTCGTGAGTTTTGGGAAGCCGATTCCATCGGCGATCGTCGGTGCGCAGCGTCCGCCAAAAATGTCCGGGCAGACCGTGAGATAAAGCTCATCCACCAATCCCGCGCGAAAGAGCGCGTCGTTCAACTCGCCGCCGCCTTCGCACAACAGCCGCTTGACACCCCACTGTTCGCGCAACCAGTGCAGCGCGAAACCGAAATTGATTTCACGGCGACCGCAAGTTTTGATTTCGTCCACCAAGGGCCGTAGCCGCCGATGTGAAGAGGCGGACATCTTTCGCGTGGTGAGAACGATGATCGGAGAGAAGTGATGCTTGAAAATTTTCGCGCGTGGATTGATCGAGCCGCTGCCGCTGACGATGACGCGCAGATTATATTCTGCGAGGCCATGCTTGAGTCGCAGGCGGCGAAACCTCGCCGGGCCCGGGCCGAGGTTGATCGGATTTGAGTCCACCGTGCGCGCGCCAGCCATCACCGCGTCCGCGGTCGCGCGCAGTTCCAACAAATGTTCGTGATCGCGCACGCTGCCGAAGGAAGAGACCGCACGGTTCGCCGTGGCGATTTTTCCGTCCACCGTCATCGCCATGTTGACCAGAACGAATGGGAGTTTTCCATTGCGCTTTTCTGACACCTGACGCCTGACATCTGACACTTTCATAGGATCAACATCGCATCGCCGTAGCTGAAAAAGCGATAGCGTTCGCGAATCGCCTTCGCGTAGGCGGATAAGATCATCTCGCGACCGCGCGTCTGACCGGGCGCGGCGAAGGCGCTGACCAGCATCAGCAAAGTAGAGCAGGGGAGGTGAAAGTTCGTGAGCAACACGTCCACGATTTTGAAATCAAACGGCGGGTGAATAAAAATCTTGGTGCGCCCGCGACCGGCAACCAGTCGCTCGCCGTTTTTCCTGGCGACGCTTTCCAACACCCGCGTGGTGGTGGTGCCAACGGCGATGACGCGGCGGCCAGCGGCTTTGGCCTCGTTCACGGCGCGCGCGGTTGCTTCACTCAATTCAAAGCGTTCTTCGTGCATCGTGTGCGCGGCGAGGGTTTCGGCTTTCACTGGCGCAAAAGTTCCAAGACCGACGTGCAGCGTGACGAAATGCGTTTCGACTCCTCTCGCTCGAATTTCTACGAGCAAACTTTCCGTGAAATGCAACCCAGCCGTCGGCGCGGCGACAGAGCCGGCGGTCTCGGCAAACACGGTTTGGTAGCGGCCTTTGTCCTGCGCCGGTTCGTTTACATCTTGGCGATTGATGTAAGGCGGCAATGGAACTTCTCCAAGTTCATCGAGTGCATCGAGAATGTTGCGCACGCCGTCGAAGCGAAGCCGGCGATGACCTTCGTCGTTGGTTTCGATGACGGTGGCGCAAATTCTATTTTCGGAGAGAGCCTCGTTACTTTGGCTGCTACGAGGCGTGATTGTGATTTGCGTTCGGACGCGCGCGCGCTTACCGGGCTTGAGCATCACCCACCAATCGTTGGTCGCGTTTTCTTCGAGCAACAACATTTCAAACGCGCCGCTGGTATGCGCGTTCACGCCACGCAGTCTGGCCGGGATCACCCGTGAATTATTCAGCACGAGGACATCGCCGGCACGAAGAAACTCCAGCAGGTCGCGAAATTGCCGATGCTCGACGCGACCGGTGTGGTGATGCAACACGAGCATGCGGGATTGGTCGCGTTGTGGTGTTGGTTGCTGCGCGATCAACTCCGGCGACAGATCAAAATGAAAATCGGCGGTTCGCATTGCGCCATCAGCGTAACAATCGTTGTTCGCGGGAACAACGAAACGCGGGTTGCTCGCCGCCTCGAAGCATGAGGCGGGTTTCCGAGTTAGGTCCACGCACCTGCCTTCCTTGGCCAATGCCTGGCCCAACAGGTTGTGCGGTCGTGGTTCAGAAGCCACAAGATGAAGCACTCAGAGGAATGGTGTGTGTGGATTTGTTCCGAGTTATCCACAGTTTCTTGAAAAGGTCGGCGTTCGTGAAAATGCCAATAAAGCGATCCATTACTGCATAAGCAATGGCCGGTCATGGCGGCTGTGAATAACTTCTGAATAATTCACTAAAATTCTCGTTGACAGGAGTGGGGTGAAGTGTTTAATAATGGGGCGTCGTGGGGGAGAAGGGCCTTGCGCAACTCCTCGGTGAATAAGATGCCGGACAGCGGAACAACTGAGCAGATTTACTATAATTCGCTCTATCGCCATGGAGTGGATGAGAAGCGGCGTGTTCAGATCCCTTCCAAGTGGCGGCCCACGGCGGCGGGCACCGAACTCACGTTGATCGTATGGCCGAAATATGAAGTCGGTCCGTGCCTGCGCGTGCTGCCGCCGAAAGAAATGACGGAACTGATGCAATCGCTCGACGCGATGCCGAACGACGATAAGAACAAAACGATTTTGAAACGCATCATCGGCAGTGAGTCCGTGCAGGTGACGCTCGACAAGGCGGGCCGGATTTGTCTGCCGGAAGAAATGGCTGCGGCCGCAGGGATCAAAGACGAAGCGGTGCTCGTCGGGTTGCTCGACCGGTTCGAGATTTGGAACCCGGCGCGCCACGAGAAAATCAAAGCGACGGACGCCGTCATGGCGCACGAAGCATTCAAACTCATGGAATGACAATGAGCTTGGGACGATTACTTGCAGCGGGAAAAAGTCTGGTGGTTGGACACGATGGCGGGGGACGCTATCAGGTTAACAAGCATGCCGCGCTGCCGAAATTTATTTCGCCGCGCAACCCATTTGCACCGGCGTCAAAAACGGAAGTGTCGCCGCCGAGTGCGGAGTTATCGGCGAAAGCCAGCGGCGAGAAAGCCGTCGTTGCCGCAACGAAGGCCGCCGCGAACGCGGCAGGAACAAAAGATTTTCAAGTTGCGGTGAGAGCACGGGCGGCGCGCTGGATTAGCGAGTGGAGCCAAAAAATAAATCCATTGCTGCGACTGGCGAAGCGGCCCGGGTCAGTCAAATCAGCCGTGCCGCGCTTCGCAAAGACGTCCGTCCAGCCGGAGCTGTCTTTGGACAAAGTCCAAGTGTTGCGAAACGACCTGAGCGATGCGGATTTTGAAGTTGTGCCGGCGAAAATGCCGGTCACCGCCTCGTCAAGGACGACGGCTTTGACCTCGCAGGAGAGATTTGAGCCGGCGGGCAGCACGTGGAACCGGCTCAGGACGCGGATTTTCGGCGTGGGACAAACGTGATTTGGGAGCCGATGCGCAGTGCCCGACTTCATCCACAAGCCCGTGATGGTGGCGGAAGTGTTGGCGGCGCTGAGGCCCAAGTCGGGCGGGCGTTACGGCGATGGCACGGTCGGCGGGGGCGGGCACGCGGCGGCGATGCTGGCCGCCAGTTCGCCGGATGGATGGTTGTCCGGGTGCGATTGTGATGGGGACGCGGTGGAGGCGGCGCGGGTGCGGTTGGTGAAGTTCGCGGGCCGGTTTGAACTGCGCCGTGAGAATTTTGCGGGCCTGGCTGGATGGATTCCGGCGGGCAGTTGCGACGGAGTACTGCTGGATTTGGGTGTGAGTTCGCCGCAATTGGACGTGGCGGAACGCGGGTTCAGTTTCCAGCAGGACGGGCCGTTGGACATGCGGATGGACGCGCGGCGGAAGCTGACGGCGGCGGAACTGGTGAATGGCGCGAGCGCCGACGAACTGGCAAAGATTTTTTGGGAACTGGGCGACGAGCGAAATGCGCGGCGGTTGGCGAGGGCGATTGTGCATGACCGTGAACAGCGACCCTTCAGGACGACGCGGCAATTGGCGGAGTTGATTGAGCGGTTGGTGCCGCGCGCGGGCCGGCGGACGCATCCGGCCACTAATATTTTCCAGGCCCTGCGCCTGGCAGTGAATGACGAGTTGGGTTCTTTGAAACGCGGGTTGGATGCAGCGTGGACGATCCTTAAGCCGGGCGGCCGGTTAGCTGTCATCACGTTTCACTCGCTGGAGGATCGGCTGGTGAAGGAATTCGGGCGGGCGCGGGCGCGGGACTATACGTTTCCGGGAGGAACCGACGTGCCGGAGTTGCGCGTGCCGCGCACGTCCGAAGCGATCTGGATCACCCGCAAGGCAGTCAAGCCTGGCACGGCGGAACTGGCGGAAAATCCGCGCAGTCGGAGCGCCCAGTTGCGCGTGCTGGAGAAAATTTAGATGGCAAAAAATCGAAAACATCAATCGGCGGCGATCCGGTTCGGTCCGGCGCTCAAGGCGTTTCTGCTCTGCGCGCTGATTGGCGGGTCGGGCGTGGGTTACGTCTGGCAAAAAAGCCAGATCAACGAACTGGGCCAGCAAATCTCGAAGCGGGAACGCAGTCTGGCCCAGTTGCATGACCAGAATAAAAAACTGCGCGACCAAATGGCGATGCTGTGCTCGCCTGCGAAACTCGACCAGCGCGTGCGCGAGCTGAATCTGGGTCTGGTTCAGCCGCAGGCGTCGCAGATCTGGCGGGTGACTGAGCCGCTCGACTGGCCGTCTTCGAACCGTGAGCCGGCGCGGCAGCTCATTGCGCAGCAAACCCGCGGACCGATGTCTCCGTGAGAAATATGAAACAATTTTTACCGCCGCCCGTGACGCCATTGGTTGAGGAACCGATCGCCATGGGCGGCGTGTACGCTTTGCGAACACCGGAAGAAACCGGGAACGCCGAACCAAACCGAACCGAAAATCGAAAACAGTTTTTACCGCCGCTCATGACGCCGTTGGTTGAGGAACCGATCGCCATGGGCGGCTGGTAATTTTTTTGCGATGGGAAAACGTATGCAATATCGCCGGCTGCTGCTCCTGGCAATTCTGCTGGGAGCGGCCTTTGCCGGTCTTGGGTACCGGCTCGTGGACTTGCAGGTGTTGCGCCACGATGAATTGCGCGCGAAGGCCACGCAAAACACCGAGCGCGAGATTTTCCGAGAGCCGCGCCGGGGTGACATTCTCGATGCCAAGGGAAATCTCCTGGCAACGAGCGTGTTCTTTAAAACCGTCGGCGCCGACCCGGTTCGCGTCGGCAATCGCCTGGCGGACGTGGCGCGCGCGCGCGCGCCGCTGTTGCAAACGGGTGAAAGTGAACTTTACCGGCGCCTGCTCCCGCGCCTGCGCCAAAATGGAAAAGGGGAAACTGTCACCAACCGCTACGTCGTGCTTAAGCACAAAGTGCCCGTCGAGACGTGGGAAAAAATCCGTGCCGGGATGAGCCAGCTTTCCTTTGGCGTGGACGAGAAGAAATTGAGCAAGGCGCAGCAGGCGTTTTTCCGCGATCTGCGGGCCAAGGCGATTTTCACCGACCCGGTGGACGATCAGCAGCGCGTTTATCCCAACCAATCGCTCGCCGCGCACGTGTTGGGTTTCGTGGGCTTGGACGATCGCGAAGTGGGCGGCAGCCGCGTGATCGAGACGTCCGGCAAGGAAGGAATTGAATTCGCGCTGAACGCCAAACTTAGCGGCGTGCGCGGTTGGCGCGTTACCGAAAAGGATCGCCGTGGGCGTGAGTTGGTGGCGCTCCGCGATCAGGACGTCGAGCCGCGTGATGGCTTCAACGTCGTGCTCACGATTGATTCCGTGATTCAGCACATCCTCGAGTCGGCGCTGGCCGACGGGATGGAGCAGCACACGCCCATCAGCATTTCGGGCATTGTCGTTCGTCCGCGTACTGGTGAAATCCTCGCCATGGCCACGCTGCCGAACTTCGATCCCAATTCCCCCGGCTCTGCTCCTCCGGACGCGCGGCGCAACCGCGTCATCGCGGACGTGGTGGAGCCGGGATCCACTTTCAAGATCGTCGTGATCTCCGGAGCGTTGAACGACCGCGCGGTGACACTGAATGACGCGTTTGATTGCGAGCACGGGCATTTCGCTTTTGGCGGCCGGGTGTTGCACGACCACGAATCCTACGGCGTGATGTCGGTGCAAGACATCATCACCAAGTCGTCCAACATCGGCGCGGCGAAAATCGGCATGCGCCTCGGCGAAAACCGACTTTACGACTACATCCGGGAATATGGATTCGGCGTGCCCACGGGCATTCCTTTGCCCGGCGAAGTCGGCGGCATCCTCCATCCCACGAAACAGTGGACCAAGGTTTCCATCGCACAAATCCCGATGGGTCACGGTGTGGCCGTGACGCGTCTGCAGATGATCATGGCCATGTGCGCCATCGCCAACCGTGGAGTGCTTATGCGTCCGGTGTTGGTGGATCGGCTCGAAGATCGCAACGGCAATATTGTCGCCAAATACTATCCGCAGCGCGTGCGCCAGGTCCTTACCGAGCCGGCGGCCAAGCTCATGGTCGCCGCGCTCAAGACGGTCGTTTCTCCCGAAGGCACAGCACCGAAGGCAGCGCTCGAACAATACTCGGTTGCGGGCAAGACCGGCACGGCGCAGAAGGCGGGCGTTGGGGGTTACCTGCCGGGCAAATACATTTCATCGTTCATGGGATTCTTCCCGGCGGACGACCCGGAATTGTGCATTTCGATTGTGATGGATGAACCGAAGAAAGGCTATTACGGCGGGCAAATCGCGGCGCCGGTGTTCAAGCAAATCGCCGAGCGCGCGGCCAATTACGTGAACATCCGACCCGACCGGGAAGACAATAAACCTGAACCGACCACCTCCATCGCCACCGCGCCCGAACGTCGTCCGGTCAAAAACGTTTTGGCGCGAACCTTAACCAACCCATAAAACCTATGAATACCAGCATTATCTCGCATCGCATGTTCGTGGCCGCCCTGACCAACGATGGTCACGCAGTGGGCAAACCGCCGCCCGCCGGGCGCAGCATGGAATCAAACGGTCTAACTCGAAATGGCATGGCCAAGCCCTCGCCGAAAACGCTCGCGGCGCTGGCCGCGCGACCCTGGGTGAATTGGCCGTTCGGCGGCGGATTGGAAGAGCGGTCGGCGTCATGAGGGATTTCTCACGCTCTTCAGGCCGGCAATACTTTTTTGATCCTTCTGAAGGATCTTACGTGAACAACCAAACATCCGGCTGGCCCTGATGCTTTGAAGTGAAAAGTGGAAACACGAGATCTAGCTTTTGTTGTTTCGGCCTGCGCCGGGGAACTGGTGAAGGGCGCTCGAAAAACCCCGGTTCGCCGCGTTTGCACTGACTCCCGCACGGCCCAGGCCGGCGACTTGTTCTTTGCCTTGCCGGGCGAGCGCTTCGACGGTCACAACTTCCTCACCGAAGTTGCAAAGCTGGGCGCGACCGCCGTGGTCATCGAACGCAACCGCAAGCCGGCTATACTGCCGGCGTGCGCTGTGGTCGTTGTGGACAACACGAGACAGGCGTTGGGGCGGTTGGGCGCGGCGTATCGAAAAGATTTTTCACTGCCGATGGTCGCCGTGGGCGGCTCGAATGGCAAAACGACGACAAAAGAACTCATTGCCGCCGTGTTGCGCCAGAAACTTGCGACGCTATGGAGCGAAGCCAGTTTCAACAACGACATCGGCGTGCCGCTGACGTTGTTGCGGTTGGAAAAATCGCATGAAGTCGCGGTGTTTGAGGTTGGGACGAATCATCCGGGCGAACTCGCGCCGCTGGTGCAAATGGTTCAGCCGACGCTCGGCGTGATTACGAACATTGGGCGTGAACATTTGGAATTTTTCGGCGATGTGGTGGGTGTGGCGGATGAAGAAGGCATGCTGGCTGAGTTGTTGCCCGCGGGCGGCAACCTGTTCGTGAACGGAGACGACGAATGGACGGAACACATCGTTCGTCGCACGCAGGCCGGCGTCGTGCGGGTGGGCATGAATCCCGCGATGCGGGACAACGATTGGCGCGCGCGCACCGTGCGACCGGACACAAAGGGCGTGACGTTTCGCGTGGACGCATCCGATGCGGAGTTTAACGGCGAGTATCGGATCAATTTGCTCGGACGACATCAGGTCGTGAGCGCGCTCTTTGCCATTGCGGTTGGGAAGGAACTGGGATTGGGCCGGGAAGAAATCCAACACGGCCTGGCGGAGTGCCAACCGTCGAAGATGCGGCTGCAATTTTACGAAGCCAGCGGCATGCGCGTGCTCGATGACGCCTATAATGCCAACGCGGACTCGATGGCTGCGGCGCTGGCGACGTTGAAAGACCTGCCGTGCAAAGGCCGGCGCGTCGCGTTGCTGGGCGACATGGCCGAGTTGGGCGCGCACAGCGAAGCAGCCCACGCCGAGGTTGGACGCCGCGCGGCGGAATCGGGCGTTGGCCAGTTGCTCGCCGTCGGCAAGATGGCGTCCGTGATGGCGCAGGGCGCGCGTGACGCGGGATTGAATCGCGTGATGGAATTCGCGGATGTGGAAGCCGCCGCCGCCGCCCTGAAAACGTTTTTGAAAACCGGCGACGTGGTCTTGCTGAAAGCCTCGCGGGCGACACACCTGGAGCGCGTCGCCGAAGTTTTGCGCGCGGGCGAAAACGGGAAGAAGCATTGAATGTTTTATTACCTGAGCCAGTGGTTGTTGGATTGGAGTGCGGGAACAAGCTGGGCGGAAACGCTCTCGCCGCTGCGGCTGTTTCGGTACATCACGTTCCGCAGCGCGGCCGCGGCGGTCACGGCGCTGGCGTTGAGCTGGTGGCTCGGGCCGAAAGTCATCACGTGGCTCAAGCAAATCAAGTTTGGCCAGGAATACGCGGACAAAGCCGAGGAAGCCGGTGGCTTGACCTCGCGCATCATCCAGAAAAAGGGCACGCCGACGATGGGCGGCATCCTGATTGTCACCGTGCTGAACCTGACGACATTACTGTGGGCGCAATGGAACACACTCATTCAACTCACGCTGCTCTCGGTGCTCGTGCTGACGGCACTGGGATTTTACGACGACTACGCAAAAATCACAAAACAGAGCGGCGGCGGCGCAACCGTGCGGATCAAGCTCCTCGCGCAAATCATCCTCGCGTTGTTCGTGGCGCTTTACCTGTGGAAGCTGCCCGTGACCAGCGAACTGCGGATTCCGGAGAGCAAGACGGCCATCACCAGCAACCTCGTCAGCGTCATGATGGTGCCGTTCTACAAGTATCCGATTCAGGTCGGGGCGGTCGTGGGTTTGCTGTTGATTGTCTTCGCCATCGTGGGCAGCTCGAACGCGGTGAATCTGACCGACGGCCTCGATGGACTGGCCATCGGCTGCACGCTTATCGTGTCACTGGTGTTTCTGGTGCTGACTTATGTGTCGGGTCACGCGGAAATCTCGAAGTATTTGCAGGTCCCGCACGTCATTGGCGCGGGCGAACTGACCGTGTTTTGCGCCGCGCTGTTGGGCGCGGGCATGGGTTTTCTGTGGTTCAACTGTCATCCCGCGCAAGTGTTCATGGGCGACACCGGCTCGCTCGCGCTGGGTGGTGCGCTGGGCATCGTGGCGGTGCTGATTCATCAGCCGTTCGTGCTGGTGATCGCGGGCGGCGTGTTTGTGATGGAAGCCGCCTCGGTGATTTTGCAGCGCGGCTGGTTTCGCTACACGAGGCGGCGCACGGGCACAGGCCAGAGAATCTTTCTGATGGCGCCGATTCACCATCACTTCGAGAAGAAAGGTTGGTACGAATCGCAGGTGGTGACGCGGTTCTACATTTTGTGCGTGCTGTTCGCGGTGATCGCGTTGAGCACGCTGAAGATACGGTAGTTGGACGTTTTGCGTTTTGCGTGTTTCGTCAGCAAATGCGGGACGTGGCCGGTTACTTGACGCGACACGCAACACGTAACACGCAGCAAATTACGCAATGTTAAGTTCAACGAACAGAAATGCACCGGTTGCCGCCTCGAACAGCCGGTCGAGTGTCGTGTTTTTCCCTTGCGCGGCGCGCGGTTCGTCGTTAGAAACAACAGCGGAAGCGGTGCAGTACGAGACCGTCGGCGGCTTGGTTTCGGCTGCATCCGTTTTTTCGACCTTCGCCTTGTTTCGAAATGTTACGCGACATGGCGAATGGCTTTGCGCAGCGACGAAATCAACCCGTAGGGGTGCGCCTGGTGGCGACCCCAACAGAAACGACAATTTGCGAACGGACTCAAATGCACATCGGAAGTCATCCGCAGAATTTGCCCCGGAGTTTTGTGAGGGAAAACTCCGGAGCAATAACCTCCAACCCAACCTCAATGAAAGGACGCGAACCGCGCCAACCCCATGAATAATCCAAGTCCACTTGTTCCCCAAGGCTCAATGATTGAGCAGAAAAACAAAAGCCGCTCACGCGTGAAGGTAGCTTTCTTCTGTGTCGTCGGCATCCACGTCGTCGGCTTGATGGTCTTGCTCATGCAGGGCTGCAAGCGCGAGCAAACCCCGCCGCCGGTTGACACCACCATGCCCGTGCTGACGGATACGAACCTGCCGCCTGTGGACACCAACCTGCCGCCAGCCGCCGTCGTAACCAGCATTCCCGTGGCGCCGCCCATTGCCGAGCCGGGGACGGCCGCGCCTGGGGTTCAGGAATACATCATCCAGAAGGGTGACTCGTTCTACACCATCGGCAAGAAACTCCACGTGCCTTGGACGGCGATTCGGGACGCCAATCCGAACGTGAACCCGAGCAAACTGCAACCCGGCCAGAAGATCGTGATTCCGGCCGTGACAGCTCCGCCGGTGGCAGGCGGCGTTGCGCCCGGCGAAATGATGCCCGCTCCGGTCGGCGGCAGCAGTCAAACCTACATCGTTAAATCTGGCGACACGCTGACGAAGATCGCCTCGCAACATGGCACCACCGTCAAGGCGCTGCGTTCAGCCAATAATCTGATCACCGACAAGATCAAAGTGGGCGACAAGCTGGTCATCCCCGCCAAAGCCGCGGCCCCGGCCCCGGTTGAACCGGCGACCGTTCCGCCGCCCGCGCCCCTGCCGGTGACGCCCGCCGCGCCGCCGGGACAGTAAACTTCGCCTCGGACGCCGGGCCACCTCAGCCCGGCGTTCGGATTTTGTTTCCGGCCATGAAAATCGCCGTCACGACTCTGGCTTGCTGTGTCGCCGCCCTGCTCGCGCTGGGCATGGTGATGCTCTACAGCTCGAGCATGTCGCAGGTGGGCGCACATTACCTGATGATGCAACTCCTCTGGTGCGCGCTCGGCCTCGGGCTTTGCGTGACGGCTAGCTCACTGGACTATCGCCTGCTGAAAAAATTCGCGTGGCCGGTGTTCATCGTTGCCGTGCTGTTGCTGGCGCTGGTATTGGAAAAACATCTGGGCGTGGTCCGCGGGAACGCGCGGCGCTGGTTCAGCTTCGGCGGCGTGAGTTTTCAACCTTCCGAATTCGCGAAGCTGGCGCTCATCGTGATTCTCGCCTGGTACGGCGAACGGTACCAGCGCCAGATGCACACTTGGGTGCGCGGCATCCTGCTGCCCGGTTTGCTCATAGTGCCTGTGTTGCTGCTGATCTTCGTGGAGCCAGATCGCGGGACAACCATTCTGCTCGCAGCGGTGGGCGGGGCGATGCTTCTGATTGGCGGCGTGCGGTGGAAATATTTCGTCCCGCCGATTTTGTTGGGCGTGATTGCGCTGGGCGTTTCGCTCTGGCACGACCCGATGCGCATCAAACGCATCTTCGGCTGGCTCTACCTCGAAGAGCACAAGGCAGGCGTCGGCTACCAGGCATATCAAGCCATGCTGGCGCTGGGTGCCGGCGGCTGGACCGGCCTAGGTCTGGGCAATAGCCGCCAAAAACTCGGCTTCGTCCCCGAACACCACACCGATTTCATCTTTTCCGTCATCGGCGAAGAGCTGGGCTTGATCGCGACGATGTCGGTAGTTGTGGCGTTTGTGTTGATCGTCATCTGCGGCATCTGCATCGCGTTGAACGCACGCGATACGTTCGGGCTGCTGCTGGGATCGGGGATCACTTTTATGATCGGCTTGCAGGCTTTCATCAACATCGGCGTGGTCACGAGCGCGTTGCCGAACAAGGGCCTGCCCTTGCCGTTCATCAGCTATGGCGGATCGAACCTGCTCCTGATGCTGGTATGCGTCGGTTTGTTGTTCAGCATCGCCCGCCGGGCGCGCGGGACGGAAGCCGTGCTGAGTCAGGCGACCGCCCGCGACGAATTGCCATCCGCTCAGTCCACATGATGCACCCCAGCGCTTCATCGCCCTGCATCGCCATCGCGTGCGGTGGCACGGGGGGACATCTCTTTCCCGGATTGGCCGTGGCGGAGGAACTCGTGAAACGTGGCGGCTCGGTCACGCTCCTGATCTCGCCCAAGGAAGTGGATCAACAAGCCGTTAAAAGCGCCCAAGGTGTGGAAGTCGTCACGCTGCCCGCCGTCGCGTTGCAATGCGGCAGCCGCATCGCCTTCCTTCGCGGCTGCTGGCAATCGTGGTGCGCGGCGAAAAAACTCTTCCGGGCGCGTCCACCGCACGCGGCGCTGGCGATGGGCAGCTTCACCAGCGCGCCGCCGATTCTCGCGGCGAGAAGTCTGGGTGCGAAAACATTTCTCCACGAATCGAACACCATTCCCGGCCGTGCCAATCGCTGGCTTGCGCGGTTTGTGGACCAGGCGTTCGTGGGGTTTCCGTCCGCCATTTCGCGGCTGCACGTGCGCGAGGCCCCCGTGACCGGCACGCCGGTGCGCGCCGAGTTTCGGCGGGGCGAGGCTCCTGACGAGCCGGCTCGTGAGGACGCTCGCCCCGCCAAAGTTGCCGCGTGCCGTTCCGCTCTAGGGCTTGATCCGGCGAAACCAGTAATGCTGGTCACGGGTGGCAGCCAGGGGGCGAGCGGCATCAACGAAATGATTTTGTCCGCGTTGCCGATCCTGGCCAGGCGCGCTCCGCACTGGCAATGGCTGCATCTCGCTGGCACACGGGACGCGGACAAAGTAAAACAGGCATACTCCGCGCATGGGTTGAACGCAGTCGTGCGCCCGTTCCTTGCCGAAATGGATTTGGCCCTCGGTGCGGCGACGGTGGCCGTGAGTCGCGCGGGCGCGTCGTCGCTGGCCGAACTGGCCGCCATGCGGTTGCCGTCCTTGCTCGTGCCGTTCCCGTACGCGGCGGACAATCATCAATTTCACAACGCCCGCGCGTTTGCCGAAAGCGGCGCGGCGTGGTTGCTGGAACAGCAGGACGCCACACCGGAAAAAGTTGCGGGCCTGCTGCTGGAACTGGCGGAGGACACTGCCGTTCGCGAAAACATTCAAAACAAGCTCGTCCAATGGCACGCGCCGAAAGCGGCGGAGCAGATTGCGGAAATGATTTTGAGCGCCTGTGCTCGGAGCGCGGACAGCCATGTCCGCACGAACCGAACCGCGCCAGTGCCGCGCGGACAAAACTGTCCGCGCTCCGGGACGATGGAGCGGCGGCGTCTGTCTGTTGCATGAGCGCCGCCACCGCCATTTTAGATTGCCCGATGCCAACCGAGCGAAACATGGCCGATGAACTCGCGGACCGCGTGTCGCGCGGGACGCTGATCCGCCGCGACGAACCGCTGGCCAAACGCACCACGCTGCGAGTCGGCGGCCCGGCCGACATTTACGTCGAGCCGGCGTCGGAAGACGACCTTGCGGCTGTGCTGAAGTTTTGCGGCGAGCGCGGCGTGAAGTTTTTCACGCTGGGTCGCGGGTCGAACCTGCTGGTGCGGGATGGCGGTTTCCGTGGCGTTGTGATTTCTCTGTCGCATCCGAATTTCAGCCGGATTCAAATTTCCGGTGAACGTTTGCGTTGCGGCGCGGGGGCAAGATTGAAACAAGTCGCGGTCGAGGCGAGGCGCCGCGGCTTGAGCGGCTTGGAATTTCTTGAAGGCATTCCCGGCAGCGTGGGCGGCGCGCTCCGCA
>CAYIOH010000013.1:0-21751 GCA_964364975.1 uncultured Bifidobacteriaceae bacterium | reverse complement strand
CGCGTGGGCTTGGTCGTTCTCCGACTTCGCGATCTTCAACGCATTGTCGAGAACTTCGAGCGGGACGTAATTGCCCCATTGGCCGTAGTTGTAAAAGCGCTCGACGCCCGGCGGCTTAGCCGTGCGCCAGACCATCGCGAGGTAGCGATCTCGGGCCAGTTCGATATCGCGCGCGCCGGCCCACCAATCCAACGCTTGTTGGTAATGCGGCCACGCCGCGCCCCAGTTCTGCTGGTTGCGCCGCGTCCAGTGAAAATCCCCAAGCGACTCCTGCACCTCCACCCAGACCCGGTCTTTTTCATCCTCGCGTTGCACGTCGCGAATGAGTTTCTCCAACTGCGTCCGTGCCTCGTCGAGTTTTGTGGTATCGGTGGTTTGACTCGCAGCCTGGGAGCGCCATTGCGTGTCGGCGAAACGAAAGGCGATCCACTTCCAACGCGCTTCGTTGGAAGATAGGCCGGAGGATTCCCGCAGCTGGGTATAAAGCTCGTGGGCTTTGGCGTATGAACCTTCACGGTAAAGTTTTTCCACCTCGGCATTGAGCGATTCGTATTCCGGCGGCAGGGCGGCGTGGAGTTGAAATCCCAGCGTGAGGGTGAACGCAATTTTTATTAGCCGATTCATAATGTCCTTCCCGTTGGACGTGTTCGGCCCGAAAATGCTCCCAGAGAGGAAGCGCGGCCAGAGAAATGTGGCGGCGATCCAGAATCCCCGAATCCTTGGCGGACGAAACGCCGGTCTCCGGCCTGGCGCGTTACGAATGGCACCGACGCGCCGGGTCGGAGACCGGCGCTCCGTTCACACGGCGCTGTCGCCGCGTTCGCTGGTGCGGATGCGCCAGGCTTCGTCAATGGTCGAGACGAAGACCTTGCCGTCGCCGATCTTGCCGGTCTTCGCGGCTTTGATGATGGCTTCGACGGCAGCCTCCACCTGGGCGTCGGCCAGGACGGTTTCGATTTTGACCTTGGGCAGAAAGTCCACGGTGTATTCGCTGCCGCGATAAATTTCGGTGTGCCCCTTCTGGCGACCGAAGCCTTTGACCTCGGTCACAGTCATGCCTTGGATGCCCAGGGCGTTGAGCGCGTCTTTCACATCCTGAAGTTTGAACGGTTTGATGATGGCTTCGATTTTTTTCATAAATCACTTCCGACTATTTATTCATTGTAGGCACGCTCGCCGTGTTGCGAAAGATCCAGACCCAGACTCTCGTCCTCCGGGTCCACACGCAAACCGATGACGGCGTCAACGAGTTTCAAAAGGATGAACGTGCCAACCGCCGCCAGCGCGATGGTGAACAGCACGGCTTTGAGTTGATTCAGGAACTGGCCCGCGCTGCCCGCGAGCGAAACCGCCGCGCCGTTGACCTGGAAGGTGGCGGCGATGGCGCTGTTCACGTCCGCGCTCGCGAGAAGACCCAGCAGCAACATGCCCGTGATGCTGCCGATGCCGTGAACGCCGAACACGTCGAGCGAATCGTCGTAGCCGAAGGTGGCCTTGAGTTTCGTCACTGCGAGGTAGCAGACGATGCCCGCCGCCAGTCCGATGCCAAACGCCGCCGGTACGCTGACAAATCCCGACGCCGGGGTAATCGTCGCGAGTCCCGCCACCATGCCCGACGCGGCACCGAGCACGCTGGGCCGGCCCTTCCACAACCATTCCATGCCCGCCCAGCTCAACGCGGCGGCTGCGGCGGAAAAATGCGTGGCGGCAAACGCGCTGGTTGCCAGCCCGCCGGCGCTCACCGCGCTGCCGGCGTTAAACCCAAACCAGCCAACCCACAGCAAGCCCGTGCCGATGAGCGAGAGCACCACGTTGTGCGGCATCATCGGCGCGTGCGGAAAGCCGTGGCGTTTACCGAGCACGAGCGCGCAGACCAGCGCGGACACGCCCGAACTGATATGCACCACCGTGCCGCCCGCGAAGTCGAGCACGGGAATTTTTCCGCCGAGCGCCCAGTTGAAATAGCCGCCCTTGCCCCAGACCATGTGGCAGAGCGGCAGGTAAACCACCGTTACCCACAGCAGCATGAAGACGACGTAGGCGCTGAACTTGATGCGCTCGGCCACGGCGCCGCTGATCAGCGCGGGCGTGATGATGACGAACATCATTTGGAACAGCATGAAGGACTGATGCGGAATCGTCGCCGCGTAATCCGCGTTTGGCGCGCTGCCCACGCCCTTAAGCAGGAAGTACTGCAGCGGGTTGCCGAAAAATGCGTTGCCTTCGCCGAACGCCAGGCTGTAGCCGAACACCATCCACAGCGTGGACATCAACGCCATGAGCACGAGACTGTGCATCATCGTGGAAAGGACGTTCTTGGTGCGAACCAGCCCGCCGTAAAACAGAATCAAGCCCGGCGCGGTCATCATCAGCACGAGCGCCGAACTGACGAGCATCCAGGCATTGTCACCGGAATTAATTGATGGCGCGGTGGGGGTTTTAACGGCCTGCTCCAGCAGGGCGACGCGTTGCTCGATTGAGCGATTGGGTTCGGCGGCTGGCAATCCAATCGTGCCAAGCCAGGAAAGGGTCAACGCAAGCAACACAACCCGATGACCAGCCCAACAAGTGAAATTCATGGGCGCGAAGTTCAACAAAAACATGGGGTGGTGTCAAACCTCGCCGCAGAGGGGTGTGAAATGTCCTGGCTAAAGCGTCACCACCCGCCCGGTTTTGACCGATTTTTCTTCGGCCTCGCAAATCTCCACCGCGCTTAAACCATCCTGCGCGGTCACAACCGTCGGGGCTTTGCCGGTTTGGATGGCTTGAATGATGTGGCGCAATTCGCCGCCGTAGCCGTCCGGGCCTTTAAGCTTCACGACGCGCGATGACTTGCCTTCCTCATCCAGGCGCAACGCCTCCGCGCCGCGGGCGAGGTCAAAGTCAGCGGTGGCCCGCTCGAACATCACGGTGTAACCCATGTTGAAACCTTGCGTCAGCAGCCAACTGCCTTCCGCGTAAACCGTCGCGCCGCCGGCCACCTGGTATTGCGTGACCACGTGGTCAATCGCGCCGCTGAACCGGCTCTGGCCCGTCGAGAAAACGCTTTTGGGCCGTCCGAAAAGGAATTGCACAAAATCCGTATCATGAATGTGCAGATCCAGCAGCGCGCCACCCGAGTCGCCGCCTTTGAAATAAGTATTGCGACTCCAGCCCGGCGGCGAGGACACGCGGCGGAAACGCGCGGCAAGAATTTTTCCGTAGGTTTTCTTCACGGCGACTTCCTTGAGCCACGCCCAACCCGGCCAGAATCTCATGCACATCGCCGGCATGAAAAATCCTTTGGCCTCCCTGGCCGCTTTCACGATCTTGCGGGCGATGGCTGGATTACGGGCCAGCGGCTTCTCGCAAATCACGTGTTTGCCGGCTCGCAATGCCGCGATGGCTTGTGGCGCGTGCAACGGTGTCGGCACGCAGAGGTCAATGAGTTCGACGTTCGGGTCGGCGAGGAGTTCCTCAAATTTGCGATACGTCTTGATGTCGCGGCCGAGGTTGATGGCGTCCGAGCCGGTGATATTGCCGCTAACACCAGCCAGCACGCCGTTGACCGGCAGGCGCACGGCGTCGCAGACCGCGACGAGGCGTGCGCCGGGGATTTGTTGATACGACTTGATGTGCGTGACGCCCATGAACCCAAGGCCCACGACGGCGACGTTGACTCTGCGATTGGAAGTCCGGGGTTTGGTTTTCTTCATTTGGAGCGAATCAAGGTTGATCTTAGAACGGTTGCCAAAATAAATTTATGAAAAGAACCCACCCCTGACCCCTCCCAGGAGGGGAACTACCGTTGGGCGCGCGCTGGTCTGCTCCCCTCTTGGGAGGGGTCAGGGGTGGGTCCGCCGGCGGGGGTATCTGGAAATTCATTTTGGCAATCAGTCTAGTGGTTCACCGCGAAATTTTTTCAACGAGTTCCCGCGCTGTGCGAATGTCGTCCACGCGCTGAGTGCCGGCCTCGCGTTCGATGCAGAGGTCGCCGTTGAAGCCAACCTCTTTCAGCGTGGCGAAAAACGCGGGCCAGTCCACCTCACCCGTGCCCACAACGACTTCCTCGCCCCACGTGCCGGTGACTTTGGTGCGGCGCGCATCCTTAATGTGGACCTGGCGCACCCATGAGCCTAGCTTGCGTAGCGCCTCGATGGGGTTGCCCTTGTCGTAAAGAATCATGTTGGCCGGGTCGAAATTCACGCCCAAGTTTGACTTTGCGAGCTTGTGCAGAAAATCGAACAACACCGCGGCGGTTTCCTGGCCAGTCTCCAGTCCGAGCGTGATGCCGCACGTCTGAAAAATGTCCGCCGTCTGAACCAACCGCTGTTTCAGTTTCGCGAAGTCGGGATCACTCTCCTCATGCGGCAGAAAGCCGGCGTGAAATGTGACGAGCTTCAACCCAAGTTTCCTGGCGAGGTCCGCGGTCGCCTGGATGTTTTTCCAATTCTGTGCCCACGTCGCGTCCGGCGCGATGCCGCCGGTGACGCGGATGGTGTCGAGCGTGGAGTAATCTTCGCCCACGCAGCCGAACATGCCGGAGGCGATGCTGGTACCCGCCGCCTGAAGCAGTTCGGGCGTCCTGCCCCAAACCGCCGGCTCATCGCGCAACGGATCGAGCGCGAGTTGGACGCGGCGCACGCCGGTCGCCTGCAATTTGGTGATCAGGTCCTGCGGGTTGGTCGGTTGCAGCGACCAACTGCAAACCGCGAGTCGTGAGGCGAGTGAACTGACATTCATCGGCGACAATGAAACAAGTTTGCCGTCAAACCTCAACCTTGCTTTTTATTTGCCGCCGGATGCCGGCGTACCCGCGACTCGGAATGGCCGACATTCTTGCTGCCATCCGCGAGCAATGGGCATAGACTCCGGCTATGGTTCGAAAGCCAAGAGCAATTGAGATTCTCACACCAATTGAAAATTTTTTGAAACGATTGGATCGGTGTTTAAAAGGAAACCAAACTTGTATTGGCTGTCCTTGGTTTCCGGTAGGACCTTTGAGCTACATTTTTACCGAACAAACATATCTCACGGCCCAGTTAAGTCTTCAGATTGCTAGTGCGATTGAATCAAGGGGCTATTGCGTTGAACCGGATGTACGTTTTGGAATTGGCTCATACGGCTGGCAGCAAAGCCTCGCGTTGTTCAAACCGTTTGATGGTGATTCGATACGACCATCTACTGCCTACATTGGTGCAGCGAACTTGTTGCGGCTTTGCGTTCTTATTGCCAGCGCGGACGAGCGGATTGATCCTGGTGAGCTTGATGTTTTTCGTCGCGCCGTCGAGAACCACGTTGGCCTTTCGCAAACAGACCAGAGACGGTTACTCATCTTGGAACAATTATTGGTTCAGGAACTTAGCCCGTCGTCACCTTACGCCATCGCTAAAATAATCAAATCAATTCCGCAAGATGAACGACTCACGACCGGTAGATTGCTGGTTGAGGTGGCAATCGCAAATAATGTTATCGCGCTTAAGCAGCGCCGGATTTTGGAGCGATTTTTTGAAGCATTAGAAGTTTTGCACGAGACGCTTGAAAAGTTCATTGGTCAAACCTGCCTGCCGCCAAGTGATGACGCGGCTCAGGGCAGTGTTACATACAGACGTAAATGGACATTGAAAGATTGGAGAGAGGGCCATCCCGGAGATGTGATTAACGATTTCACATTGGCTGGAAAGAATTGGAATTTTACTGATTGGAAAGCACTGAACGTACGTTGGCGGGTTTTACATGGACAGTTTAGCGGGCAACAAACGACCAATTCACAAACAGTCAGTTTGCGAGAAATCACAATAGCAACGCCGCGAGTAATCAAGAGTTTGCGTCACCTGGGTGGAAAACCTGCCGAGACGAAATTGTCGAAACTCACGGTAGAAGCTATCAGAGCCAGAACAAAAACCGGGGATACGCCTCTGCATCGGGCCGCAAAAGTCGGGAGAATTTATGAAGTGCCAAAACATCTTCTACGAACGGAATTGTTCTTGGTCAAGAATTGTGACTCACAGAATACACCTCACCGAACGCCACTTCATGTTGCCGCAATGTATGGGCATCTCGATCAAGTTCCGTTGGAATTCTTGACCGAAGAAACTCTCTCGGTTTTGGATAAGTATGACAGGACTCCTTTACACGAAGCTGCCGCCTCTGGTCACGCTGACAGAATTCCGATAGATGTCCTGAAGCCGAAATTATTGAGCATTCCAGAAAAACTCTACGGGAACACGGTTCTGCATTATCTGGCTTATAGAAATCAGCTTTCATTGCTCCCGAGCGCATGCATCACGCTTCAAATGTTGAGCTTGGAAAACTTTAATGGAGAAACTCCACAACGAATTCTTGAAAATCTGAGCGACTATCACGCGTGGCTAAAGACCTTGCGGAAAGAACCAGCGACGGAGCAACAGAAGGAAAAACTTCGGCTGGCTGGTTACATTTGGCAGGGAGAAATTACAAATGGGAAGGCCAGCGATGTGTTGACCCAACGCGCAACACGATGAAACCGATTCCGATGCGAAAACCTTGGCTTCAAAAATGGGGCGTGGGTGAATTGATTGGTGGCGGCGGGCAGGGAGAAACGTTCGCTGTGCCGAGTCGCCGCAGTCCAGAGGGCGTTCTCAAAATTCTTGCAGAGAAAAAGAAGCCAGACCCGAAAGCCCGCGCCAGGATGTCTTCAGAAGTCACGAACCTGCGGGCAATGAAGACGGTTGGAGCTAATGTCCCCCAAATCTTTGAGGCGAATCTCGAAGATGTTTCAAACTTGGAGACAGAAATTTATTTTGTGATGGAATTCATTCCGGGGCAAACACTGGCTGAACTGGTGAAGATTCGCAGCGGCCTTGATTTTCAGGAGTCAGCCAAAGTCTGCCTTGAACTGGTAAAAACCCTTCGGATAGCTCACCAAATTCCGATCTTTCATCGAGATTTGAAACCGGAGAACGTCATAGTCAGAAGTCTGGAGGTGTTCGACGTGGTAATGCTTGATTTTGGCATTTCATTTCATGGCAGCGATGGCCCTGATCTTACTGATTCGGATGAGCCGTTTCAAAATGGATTGATTCGCCTGCCAGAGCGCACGGGTGTTGGTGAAAACAAAAGAGACCCGCGTTCTGATCTGACGGATGTTGTCGCAACATTGTATTACTGCTTAACCGCACAACCGCCGAGAAATCTCAAGGACGGGCATGGCAACCCAATACACAAAACCGTTCAACCGATTCTGAAACAGAAATGCAGCGATGGAACTCAACTGAAAAACCTGAACGCCTTTTTTACCAAGGGATTTGAAGAAGACATTGATAATCGCTTTCGAACAGCCGACGAGTTAGAAAACCGACTGCGGGAACTGCTCTGGCCTGCTACCTCTGCAGCCGAAGACATAGCCGCAGTTCTGCAACGTTCCACTGAACAGTTGCGCCGTAGCGACAGGAAAACGCAGGCATTTAGGTTTCGGCAGAGCATTGAACGGAGTGTGCAGGAGTTTGAACACGCCCTCCAAAACCTCCCCATTCCAGTCGTTCGGAAATCTCACGGGTCATTAGCACCCGACTTCATGGACCTAAATTTTTCCGTCCAAAACAGGAACAAGAATCAGGACTTTGTTCTTATGACGATGGACATTGCAGAGCGAGCAACACAAAACTTTGGTGGCGATAGGATTTATTTTTATCAACTCGCCGTGCAGAACGCGGCGAACAAGATCACGCTGCTGATTGACTATGAATTCAGACAAGTGCAGAAGGAATGTGTTATCTATCGAACCATTTATGAGCCAGGAGGTAACGCAACGGAATTCCAGCCTGTCACGCGTATTTCTGCTCCGGACATGGTTGAGCTGAATTCTTTGATTGATGATGTGAGGACTGCTGTCAGAATTTGCATTGAAAGAATTACTGAAAAAATCCAATCGCCGGTGTAGTGATGTTTTTGAAATGTTTAACGCAAGCTCAACCGAGTTGACGCAATCAAAGTTGGAGCTTTCAGAATTGATCTTCTTTTTCCTGGAACAGCACGTTGAACGTGGTGAGTGAGCCGTAGGAGCGCGTGAGGTATTGCTGCATCTCGACTTTTTCGCCATCGGTGAGTTTTTCGTGCGCGTTGATTTTCTGTTCCAGCACGCGGAGGTTGTTCCGGATCATGACGATTTTGTGGAAAAACGTTTCGAGGGGCACTTCCTTGGTTTGCAACGCGGGGTCGGCGGGATGCAGCACCAACTTCCCGTGATGCCACCGGCTGCCGAGTTTTTCGACGACGACGTCCGGCTTTTCGAATCCGAGTTTCTGGACCGCCACTTCGAGCGTTTGCCCGATGAACTGCGCCAACGGAACACTCAGCCCGCTCACGGCAACCTGCGCTTCGGCGGGTTCGAGACCCGCCGCTTCCGGCGCCACCGTGCGCTTGCCGTCGGTGAACAAAATGTCCGCCGTGGTTTCGGATATGGTTTTCACCGTGCCAAGGCCATATTGCGGATGGCGGACACTCATGCCGACGTGCAGCGACTCAATTTTCATGAGCGTGATCTAACACGGACGGCGTTGGGGGAAAAGTTCCAAGTTCAAGGGAAGTTCAAATCCCAAAAACGGGCGCGCATCGGGGCCATGAACTGAAAAGGGCTCGCGTTGAGCGCGATGGCGTTTTGGACTGCGCCAGTCCTCTGGCGCTATTCCGACCGCAGCCTGTAAATCGAAAGCGGCAGAGGGCTGCCGCAGTCCAAAACCTGGCGGCAGTTGGGATCACTGATGGAAAAGTTCATTTCCCGATCTCTTCAATCGCCTTCCGGCAATACCACTTTACCGCATCCGATATGGTGGGTTGGAGCAAATCGAGTTCGGCGATTGAACACCAGCGAATGTCGTGATGCTCATCCGTGGCAAGCGTCACCTTGCCATCCTTGGGTCGCGCCCAATAAATCATGCCGATGTGTTCGTGCGTGTCGGTGATCCGATGGATGTCGAGGAAGCGCGGGGCGATGAGCGCGCGCGTGCCGGGTGCGGTCGTGGGCGGACGTTCTCCCAGCAACTCGACTTCCAACCCGCTTTCCTCGTGTGCTTCACGCAACGCCGCCTGCTCAGGGTCTTCATCCAATTCGATGTGCCCGCCGAGCGGCAGCCATTTGTCAAGTTTGCGGTGGTGGATCAACAAAACCTTGCCGTCGTGGACAACAAAAATTGCGACGGTGAAATCTATCTCTTCGTGAATGTGGGCCATGAAAAAGTCACAAGGTCAAAGCTCAAATTCAAAGGACGCTTCAATAATAGAATTCCCATCTTCAACAGGCGGGGCGTTTCCCCTCGATTGAAGCTTGGAGGTTGGGGCTTCAGTAGTCATACAGCCCGCTGTCCTTCGTGTAGCCGCCGCCCGCGCCGCCTTCCGGGCCGCCCATCAAATCGCCCAACACGTCGCCCATGTCGGCTTCGATTTTCTCCGGGTCTTCGCCGGCTTCGAGACGCTTGATGGCGATATCCATCTCCTTGGGCATCGAGCCCGGCGGCATGAGGTCTTTCATTTTCTTCATCATGTGCGCCATGTGCTTCGGGTTGTTTTCGTCCAGATTTTCCATGTCCCGCTCCATCTCCATCATGGCGCGCTCGACGCGCGGATCGTCGAGATCGGGCATGGGCAGCTCGCCGCCAGCAGATTCAGTGCTGGCGGCGGGTTCTTTGAGGCCGCGTGACATGGCAAACCGGCTGATTTCCTTCTTCAACTTTTTGTTGCCGCATTTCGGACACACGGGCAGGCGGTCGGGCTTCACGCGCTTCGAGAGGAAGCTGAAAACCCGACGGCATTTCGGACAGGCAAATTCGTAGATCGGCATGTCCAATTCATGACACGAATTTCACAAGTTTTCACGAATTGAATTCACACGCCAAAAAACCTTCCACGCTCGGTGTCATTTTCCCGTGAGGCAAAATCATTGGCAAGGAAAGTGAGAAACGCACTGTTGCGCGTTTCCTCTTCAATAACCAATTAGTCAAGCCAAACTCAATTAGCCGTGACGAATGAAAAGTCATGAAAGCAGACCTGCGAATTTCTGTAAAGGATTATCGCCGAGACAAAAAATCTCAGAATCATGCTGCGGCGTGCTTCATTCAGAATTCATCTGCCACCCCCTGAAGCAATCTTTGCCACTCCGCTTCTTCCTTCCGGCGTTTCGCGAGCGGCTTGATACGCCCGGAAAATGGGGACACTCATATTGGCCCAATGCACCAGCACGAGCACGGTGGCTTTTTCGGTGTCGCGGGTCACCTTCGCGTCCAGCCCCGACAATAAATTTCGGTTGACGCCGGACATTTCTTCCTAATATTACACGCCTCCGTTACCGATGGCTCATGCAGGCGTGATGAATTTTTCGCAGCAGCCCGGACGGAGTTACAGCGATTTGCGATGTCAGCGATTTTTCCGAAGTGGACCAATCGCCTGCCTTTGATGATCATCATCGGCGGGGGAATGTTGGCGACCGCCGTCACGGCGGGCGTCTGGTATTACTTCACGCCCAAATACACGCGCGTGGGCTATCAACCCATCCAACCCGTCGCTTTCTCGCACGCCACGCACGTTGACCAACTCGGGATGGACTGCCGGTACTGCCACAGCACAGTCGAGAAATCCTGGTTCTCGAACATCCCGGCCAGTTCCACGTGCATGAACTGCCACAATCAGGTGCTCAAGGACGATCCGCGCTTGGCTTTGGTGCGTGAGAGTGCGGCCACGGGCAAGCCGATTCCTTGGGTGCAAATTCATCGTGTGCCGGACTTTGTTTATTTCAATCACTCCGTCCACGTGAGCCGCGGCATCAGTTGCGTGGAATGTCACGGCCAGATCAACCAGATGGAGGAAGTTTATCACGCTCAGCCGTTGAGCATGGCGTTTTGTCTGACTTGCCATCGCAACCCGGCGGCGAAAATCCGTCCGCCGGACAAGGTCACCGACTTGAACTGGAAGTGGAGCGACGACCCCAACGTGGCCGCGCAACAACAGAAGGCCCAGGGCGAAAAGTTCGTTCACGATTGGCGGGTGGAATCGCTCCAGAATTGCTCGGCCTGTCACCGATGAAAACCATTCCTCCAACGGATCCAACGCCAGCACCGGGCCACCACTACTGGCGCGGCTTGGCCCAACTGGCCGAGACGCCGGAAGTCAAGCAGTGCCTGGAGCGCGAATTTCCAGCCGGCGCGAGCGAGTTGACCGATCCGGTTTCGCGGCGGCATTTCGTCAAGATCATGTCCGCGTCCTTCATGCTGGCGGGCTTGGGCTTGGGCGCGACGGGTTGCCGTCGGCCGGAGGACAAGCTCATGCCGTTCGGCAAGGCGACGGAAAATTTCACGCACGGCACGTCGCAGTATTTTGCAACCGCCATGCCCACCCGCGGCGGCGCGATTCCGCTGATCGCCAAATCCTACGAAGGTCGCCCGGTTAAAGTTGAAGGCAATCCGCTTTACCCGGACGGCAACGGCAGCACCGACCGTTACGCGCAGGCTTCCATCCTGAATCTTTACGATCCCGACCGCGCGACGCGGTTTGCAAAGAAAGGCACATCAGGCACGCTCGAAACGGTTCAGTCTGAAGTGGCGCCGGACGCACTCGCTGAATTGGCGAAGAAATTCGCGGCGAATCAGGGTGAAGGACTTTGCCTGCTCGCCGAGCGCACTCATTCGCCGTCGCGCCGCCGGTTGCACAAAGAGATTTCCGCGAAGCTGCCCAAGGCGCGCTGGTTCTTGTATGACGCGATTGACGCCGAGGTGCATCAGCGCGCGGCGACGAAGGCGTTCGGCCAGTCCGTCAAGCCTGTGTTCCGCTACGACGCGGCGAAGACGATTCTTTCGCTCGACTGCGATTTCATCGGCTCGGAGGAAGATGCCCACAACAATATCCGCCGGTTCGCGAACGGTCGCCGCTTGAAGGAACCGACCGATTCGATGAGCCGGCTTTACGCGGTGGAATCGCTCTTCACGCTCACGGGCGTGAATGCGGACCATCGGCTGCGCCTGCCGGCGAGCGCCGTGATTCAAGTCGCGGCGGCCATCGCCGCCGAACTGGGCGTGAATGTCAGCAACATCAGCAAGCCCGCTGGGGTTGACGAAAAGTGGATTGCGGAATGTGCGAACGATTTGAAGGCGGCTGGGAACGCGGCGTTGGTGGTCACCGGTAATCGCCAGCCGTTGGTCGTGCATCTCATCGCCCACGCGATCAACGCGGCGCTCGGCAACATCGGCAAGACGGTGGAGTTGTTGGAAGCGCCTGCGCCCGTCGCCGAAGATTTGACCGAACTCGTCGAAGCATTGAACGCCGGCAAGGTCGAGACGCTTGTAATTGTCGGGGCCAACCCGGCTTACAACGCGCCGGCGGACTTGAATTGGGTGGCCGCGCAGAGCAAGGCCAAGACCGTTGTGCGCCTCGGCTACTACGAAGACGAGACCGGCTCGGCATCCGACTGGCATTTCCCGCTGGCGCATTATCTCGAATCATGGGGCGACGCGCATACCAGCGACGGCACGCTAGTGCCGATTCAGCCGCTCATCGCGCCGTTGTTTGGCGGATTGACTGAGCTCGAATTTCTCGCGCGCCTCGGCGGATTGGCCGAGACCAGCGCTAACAAGATCGTACGCGAAACTTTCGCGGTCGTCGCCAGCAGCAATTCCGACGGCGCTTGGAACAAATTCCTGCACGACGGTTTCCTCGCGGGTTCGGCGGCGAAAACTGTCAAAGCGAATTTCAACGCCGTCGTCGTAGCTCAGGCTCTCGCAAGTGCGAAAACCGCCGCGCCCAGCAAGGACAACCTGGAAGTCGTACTCCACCGCGATTACAGCTTGGACGACGGTCGCTACGCCAACAACGGTTGGATGCAAGAATTTCCCGACCCGATCACGAAGATCACTTGGGACAACGCAGTGCTCGCCAGCCGCAAGACCGCGCGCGAACTGGGGGTCCAGAATTCCGACGTGGTGGAAATCATGTTGGACGGACGTAAGGTCAAAGGCCCGATCTGGATTCAGCCAGGCATGGCGGATTATTCGCTCGGCCTCGCGCTTGGTTACGGTCGCACCAAGGTTGGCCGCGTCGGCGTCGGCACGGGTTTTGACGCCTACCCGTTGTTCACGACCAAGGCCGGTTACATCGCCACGGGCGCGACGGTTCGCAAGACTGGTGAAACGTATCCGATTTCCTGCACACAGACTCATTGGTCCATGGAAGGCCGCGCGATTGTGCGCGAGGCGAACCTCGATCAATTCGCGAAGCATCCGAATTTCGCCACGGCGATGAACGCGCCGGAAGCGCCGAGCGAGGAGCCGATGTATCCGAACCCGTTCGACGAGGCGAAAAAGACGGCGTTGCATCAGTGGGGCATGTCCATTGATTTGAGCGCGTGTGTCGGCTGCGGCACGTGCGTGATCGCGTGTCAGAGCGAGAACAACATTCCCATTGTCGGCAAGGATCTGGTCCAGCGCGGTCGCGAGATGCAATGGATGCGCATTGACCGCTATTACGCTTCCGACCCGACGAAGCACAAGTTCAGCGAAACGTTCCGCAAGGACGAGGAGCAGCAGTTCGACGAGTGGATTGACGACGTGCAGGCGGTCAATCAGCCGATGATTTGCCAGCATTGCGAGGCCGCGCCGTGCGAAAGCGTCTGCCCGGTCAACGCGACCGTCCACGACCAAGAAGGTTTGAACGTGATGGTTTACAACCGTTGCGTCGGCACGCGGTATTGCTCCAACAACTGCCCCTACAAGGTGCGCCGGTTTAATTATCTCGATTACAACAAGCGCCCGTTGAGCGAACTCAAAGGGCCGTTTTACGCCAGCCCGCTCACGCACCGCACGGGCGGCGAATGGGATTTGCTCCGCTGGTGGAAGGACCAGGACAGCGGCATGCGGCAGGAGGATGAGTGGGACTTGATTCGCATGATCAAGAACCCGGACGTGACGGTGCGCATGCGCGGCGTCATGGAAAAATGCACGTTCTGCGTCCAGCGCATCGAGGGCGCGAAGATCGCGCAGAAGGTCAAAGCCGGCGCGTCGGGCGACGTGATTGTTCCCGATGGGACGATCAAGACCGCCTGCCAGCAGGCGTGTCCGGCGGGCGCAATCGTGTTCGGCAACATCGCCGACCCGGACAGCCGCGTGTCGAAGCTCAAGGCGCAGGAGCGCAATTACAAGGTGCTGGATTTTCTGGCGACCAAGCCGCGCACAACTTATCTCGCGCGCGTGCGCAATCCGAACCCGGCGATGCCGGATTACACCGAGTGGCCGTTGAGCTTTGAGGAATTTGAGAAGAAGAATGGAAATCCGTTTGAACATGGTGGACAGGGACCTGGCGAACATGACCACGCCGCGGAGAAAGGAGCGCACTGATGTCTGACGTCGCGACACCGTTGAAAGTGCCCGTCCCCGTGCCGCCGCCGGAACTGGTGCGTGTTCCGCTCGTCCAGAACAACCGCAGCTTTGCCTGGATTTCCGACCGCGTTTCCGCCATCACCGAGGGCAAGGCGCCCAAGTGGTGGTGGGCGGCGTTCATTCCCAGCTTCGCCCTGCTATGCCTGTTGGGCGCGATGCTGATTTACCAGATTTCCACCGGCGTCGGCGTTTGGGGCAACCAACATCCCGTCATGTGGGGCTGGGACATCATCAATTTCGTGTGGTGGATCGGCATCGGCCACGCCGGCACGCTGATTTCGGCGATTCTCTTTTTGCTGCGCCAACGCTGGCGCACGGCGGTGAACCGCGCAGCGGAGGCCATGACGATTTTCGCCGTCATGTGCGCCGGAATTTTCCCGGCGATGCACGTCGGGCGCGTGTGGTTTGATTGGTGGCTGTTCCCCATTCCCACGTCGAACGGCCTCTGGCCGCAGTTCCGCTCGCCGCTGATGTGGGACGTGTTCGCGGTTTCGACTTATTTCACCGTGTCAGTGCTGTTCTGGTACACGGGTTTGCTCCCCGACGTGGCGACGCTCCGCGACCGCGCGAAGACGAAGGCGCGCAAATTCATCTACAGCCTGATGGCGCTGGGTTGGACCGGCTCCAACCGGCACTGGAGCAATTATGAAAAGGCGTATTTGATTCTCGCCGGTCTCTCGACGCCGCTGGTGCTGTCGGTGCACTCCATCGTGTCGTTGGATTTTGCCGTGTCGCAAGTTCCCGGCTGGCACACGACGATCTTCCCGCCGTATTTTGTGGCGGGCGCGATTTTCTCCGGATTCGGGATGGTGCTGACGCTGCTCATCCCGCTGCGCAGCATGTGCAAACTCGAAGACATCATCACCATGCGGCACATAGACGTGATGTGCAAAGTCACTTTGGCGACCGGCAGCATCGTCGGCTACGCGTATGGCATGGAGTTTTTCATCGCGTGGTATTCGGGGAGCCTCTTCGAGCGATTCGCGTTCATCAACCGCGCGCTCGGTCCGTATTGGTGGGGTTACTGGATGATGCTCTGTTGTAACGTCATCGTGCCGCAGCTTTTCTGGTTCAAGAAAGTTCGCCATTGTTTGTGGTTCGTGTTCATCCTCTCGATCCTGGTGAACGTGGGCATGTGGTTCGAGCGGTTCGTCATCGTCGTGATCTCGTTGCACCGCGAATTCCTGCCGTCGAACTGGGGTTACTTCAAGCCGACGTGGGTGGACATCTGTACCTACCTCGGCACGTTCGGGTTGTTTTTCACGTGCTTCCTGCTGTTCATGCGCTTTCTGCCGATGATCGCCGTTTCCGAAGTCAAAGGCGTGACGCCGCAGGCTGACCCGCATCATCCGCTGGCAAAGGGGAATGGAGGGCCACACTGATGAGCGCCATCGCCAAATCCTACGGCATCATCGCTGAGTTTGATAACACGGCGGACGTGTTGTACGCCGCGCAAAAGGTCCGTGATGCGGGCTTCCGCCGTTGGGACGTTTACATGCCGTTTCCAATCCACGGCATGAACAAGGCCATGGGCTTGAAGAATTCGAAGGTCGGCTGGTTCGCCTTCCTCGGCGGCGTGACCGGCTACGCGACCGGCATGTTGATGATCTGGTGGATGAACGCAGTGGACTACCCGATCCTCGTCGGCGGCAAGCCGATGTTCAGTCCGTTCGGCGCGTTTCCGCCGTCGTATGAACTGACGATTCTCTTCGGCGCGTTTGGATCATTGTTCGGCATGTTGTTCCTGAACCGCCTGCCGCGCCTGCACCATCCGCTGCTCAAGCACAAGCGTTTCGCGCTCGCGACGCATGACCGATTTTACGTGGTGATCGAAACGGCCGATCCGAAATATTCCCCGGATGAAACCCGCAAGCTGCTGGAAACCGCCGGCAGCAAGCACATCGAAATGGTGGAGGAATAATGCGCTACTTCCTGATCATTTTCGGCGTGGCGGTGCTCGTGGTGATGGGCGTTGCCGGCAAGCGTGGCGACCTCTCGCGGAATCGGCCACTACAAATTTTCGCGGACATGAAGCGCCAGCTCAAATTGCGCCCGCAGACCGCCAACGGCTTTTTCCCGGACGGCCTCAGTTCGCAACTGCCGCCCGCTGGCACGGTGGCGCAAAGCAAACCGATGATCGTCGTCGGCCAGGAAATTTATCCTTACGAAGACGCGCCGATGAATACGGGGCGCGTCACGGGCACGACGAATTTCGTCGAGTTGAATCCGCTGCCCGTCACGGCCGAGCTGTTGGCGCGCGGCCGGGAGCGCTTCACGATTTTTTGCCTGCCGTGCCACGGCGCGCAAGCCGACGGCAACGGCATCGCCAAGAAAATCGGCGCGATGTCGGTCGTGGCCAACCTGCACGACAAGCGCATCGTCGAACTGCCGGACGGCGAACTCTTCAACACGATCAGCCACGGCAAAAACCTGATGGGCGCTTACGGGCCGCAGATCCCGGTCGAGGATCGTTGGGCCATCGTCGCCTACGTGCGCGCGCTGCAACTGAGCCGGCTGGGGTCGGTGGACGACCTCCCGGCGGAGATGAAGGCGAAGTTGAAATGATGATGAACGCGAAAATCGGACACCCAGTGAGGAGAGGTCGTAGCGCAGACTTCCAAGTCTGTTGTATCGCGGGTTTCCAAACCCGCAGGTCACGCGGTTGCCGGCGCACTGCCGACTTGGAAGTCGGCGACACAGCCGGTTTGGAAACCGGCGCTACGGCGTTTGACCGACACACACGCGCTTTGGGGACGAACCTATGAGCCAGCCAGACGATTTCGACAACGAAGATCCAAAGCTCCCGCCGCCACTGGACCTGACGAAGTGGCGCAAGCTGCCGGGTCAGCTCATGGTGATTGGCGCCGTGATTTCCGTCATCGGTGCAGTGACGAACCTGCGCGAGTTCGGTTATTCGTGGCTGCTGTCGTTCATGTTTTTCCTGAGTATCGGGCTGGGAGCGTTATTCCTCGTGCTGGTGCATCACTTGTTCGACGCCGGTTGGTCGGTGGCCACGCGGCGGTTCTGCGAACACATCGCCACCTTGCTGTTCCCGTGGCTGTTCCTGCTCTGGCTGCCCGTTGGCATTCTCGCGCCGAAACTTTACGAGTGGATGGGCGAGACGTTGCAGGCCAACCCCGACCACGCCTTGCACGCCAAGCATCCGATGTTCACATACATCGGGTTTTATCTTATTTCAGCCATTTGCTTCGGCGTCTGGTGGTTGCTGTCGAACCGGCTGAAGTTTTGGTCGCTGAAGCAGGACGAAGATGGCTCGGCGCGTTGCACCTACCGGATGCGTTTCTACGCCAGTTGGGGAATTTTCGCCTTCGCAGTCACTCTCACGCTTAGCGTCGTGATGTGGATGAAGGCGCTGCAACATGAGTGGTTCTCCACGATGTATGGCGTGTATTACTTCGCGGGCAGCGTGTGGCTGACGCTCGCCACGGTTTATGTGATCACCATGATTCTGGACCGGCAGCGCATCCTCACGGACGTGCTGCATGAGCACCAATTTTATTTTCTCGGCACGCTGCTCTTCGCGTTCACCGTGTTCTACGCCTACGTCACATTCTCGCAATACTTCATCATCTGGAACGCCAACATGCCGGAGGAAACTTTCTGGTACGTCGTTCGCGAGAAGGGCACGTGGTTTTACGTCGGCATGGTCATTATCTTCGGCCATTTCTTTGTGCCGTTTCTGACGCTGCTGCGGATTGATGTGAAGCACACCTTCCCGATTATGATTCCGCTCGCGGCCTGGGCCTGGCTGATGCACTTCGTGGACCTGTCGTTCAACATCCTGCCCGTGCCGCATCCCGAGGGTTTCCCCTTCCAATGGGTTTGGTTGCCGCTGGGTTGCATGGCGCTGATGGGCGGATTTCTCGCCGATCGCTTCCTGAAAAAATTCGCCAGCGCGCCGCCGTTCCCGCAAAAAGACCCGCGCCTCGTCGAGGCGATGGGCCTGTATCATCCCGTGCCGACACAGATTTCCGGCGGCGAACTGGATCAAGCCGATGACATGCGCGACGCAACCATCCAGCCGAAAGGAGATCGCCAATGAACGCGACTCCGGACAACAACAGCGGCCGTTCCTCCTGGCCAACCGTCGTGGCGGTGGTGTGCGCGTGTTTGATTTTTGCCGCGCTGGTCTGGCAGATGAAGAAATACACGCAACCCGCCCCGGCGGTGGACCAAGCCCGCAAGACGGAACGGACCAGGGCGCGCGCCGAACTGACCGCCGCCGAAACCGAGGCGCTGAATATCGTCGGCTGGATTGACCAGACCAAGGGCCTCGTGCGACTGCCGATTGCCGAGGCCATGAAACTCGCCGGGCGCGAATGGCAGAATCCGGCGCAGGCCCGCTCGAATCTCATCGCTCGCGTTGAGAAGGCCAACTACGTACCCCCCAAGGCGCCGGAGAAGCCGAGCGCGTTTGAATAATTGCCCGGCAGCCGAATGACCGCGACTTCGTCCACCTCGCCGCAGCCCACTTGCGATTCAACGGTGCAGATTGATTCCTCCTGCCGTCTGCCGCTGTTCGCACTTTTTGGCGGCGCGGCGGTTTGGCTGGCGTTGAGTTCGGTGTTCGGGTTGATCGCGTCCATCAAATTTCACTCGCCCAATTTTCTCGCGGACTGCGCCTGCATGACCTATGGCCGCGTGCATCCGGCAAGTCTAAACGCGCTGGTCTATGGTTTTGCCATTCCCGCCGGTCTCGGCGTTGCGCTGTGGCTGCTGGCGCGGTTGGGACGCGTGACCCTCGCGCGACCCTGGCTCGTCGCCGTTGGAGCGAAGCTCTGGCACGTCGGCGTCCTGGTCGGCTTGCTCGGGATTTTCGGCGGCGACGCGACCGGCTTCGAGTGGCTGGAAATGCCTCGCTACGCCGCGGTGATTTTGTTCGTGGCGTTCTTGGGAATCGCGCTGCTGGGTTTTGTCACCCATTCCGCGCGTAGCCGCCGATGTGAATCGGCGGATTCGTCCGACCAAGATGTCCGCCGGTTCGCATCGGCGGCTACAAGTGAGCTTTATCCGTCGCAATGGTTTGTGCTCGCCGCGCTGTTCTGGTTTCCATGGATTTACTCGACGGCGAATCTGCTGTTGCTCGTGTTCCCCGTGCGTGGTGTGACCCAGGCCGCGATTGACTGGTGGTTCTCCGGCAACCTGCTGATCGTCTGGCTGTCGCTCACCGGTCTCGCCGCGTCGTTTTACTTCATGCCGAAACTGAGCGGACGACCGCTGCAAAGCCACTACCTTGCGCTGTTCGTGTTCTGGACTTTGATTCTCTTCGGCACGTGGGTTGGAATCCCCGGCGGCGCGGCGCTGCCTGCGTGGATGCCGGCGCTCAGCGCCTCGGCGGCGGTGTTGGCGGTTGTGCCCATGCTCGCCGTTGCGGTCAGCGCGTGGCTGACGCTGCGCGGTTCAACCACGAAATGTTCCGGTGGCCCGCTTTGCTTCGTGAAATTCGGAGTCTTCTCGCTGGTATTGTCCGGCTTGCTGCTGGCCGCGTCCGCTCTGCCCCAAATCGGCCGTATTACGGATTTCACTTGGTTTGGCACGGCGCAGACACAACTCCGGCTTTACGGTTTCTTCGCGATGACGATGTTCGGCGCGACTTACTACATTTTGCCGCGCGTCACCGGCACCGAGTTTCCGTTCGCAAAATTCGTGCGCGTTCACTTCTGGAGCGGCGTGCTTGGCACGCTGCTGCTCGCGTTGCCGCTGGCCGTCGGCGGGGTGGTGCAGGGCCTGAAGCTGGCGAACATGGGCATCGCGTTCACGGACGTGGCGAGATCTACGCTGATGTTCCTGCGCCTTAGCACGGTTGGCGAGACGCTGCTCGCGCTGGGCAATCTGCTTTTCCTCCTCAACGTCACCGCGCTGATCGTGCGCCACTACCGCTCTGTATGCTCGACCGCCTACGCCACGGCGACGGCGCGACTGGAAACAACGGAGGTGAAGCCATGAAGTCCGGCGCGCTGATTTTCCTCGCGGCGTTTCTGGCGCTGGCCGGCTCGTGGGGCGGTTTTGTGCTCGCGCCGCAAATTCAGTTGGGCTTCAACGTGCAGACCAATGCGGTCGGCACGGGCGAACTTTATCCGCAGGCGCGGCCCGGGCTGGCAAAGCAGGGCTTGGAAGTTTACCGCGCCAACGGCTGCGTCTATTGCCACAGCCAGCAAGTCGGTCAGGAAGGAACGCTTTGCGAAATTGTGCTGACGGACGCCGGGACGAACGCGGCCGCAACGCTCGCCGCCCTCGCAAAGTTTAGTTCTGACCTCGCGAACACGGATGGTGTGATCCTGCTTGCCCGTTTGCCGAAAACCATTTTGACCGTGGCCGACATGAACGCCGCCGAGTATGCGCTCAAAGCCCTTGAAGCCGCCGGGGCCAAAGCTGAAGCGCACCTCGCCGCCATCGGTCCGGACATTGCCCGCGGTTGGGGCCGGCGACGCACCGTGGCGCAGGATTATTTGTTCGATTATCCGGTACAACTCGGCTCGCGCCGCATCGGCCCGGACCTCGCGAATGTTGGTTTGCGCCTGCCGGATGCAAACTGGCAATTGCGCCACCTCTACGCGCCACAAAGCGAAGTCAAAGGCTCAACGATGCCGTCGTATCGGTTTTTGTTTGAGACGCGCAAAGCGGGCACGAAGCCGTCGCCGGACGCGCTGCGACTGCCGGCGGCATTCGCACCAGCGACCGGTTACGAGATTGTTCCCAGACCCGCAGCCAAAGCGCTCGTGGCCTATCTGCTGAGTTTGCGCGCCGACGCGCCGTTGTTTGAAGCGCCTATGACGCCGCCGGCAGCCAGCCCGGTGACTTCGACCAACGCGCCCACCGCGAGTTTTCCCGCGAAATGAACGCCGAATTGAAATCCACCGACGCCGTGCCGGAAGCCGAGCCGACTTCCACGCTCACGACGTTGCCGATGTGGCTGGTCGTGCTGATGTTGTTGTTGCTCTTCTGGGGCGCGGTGTCCTTCGACCAGCGCGGGGGCTGGTTTGAGCCAAGGGTTTACGGCCCGTACGTTTCCGTGCCGGACGTGGAAAGATTTCAACCCCGGGACCGGGGCGGGCCGAACCTTCCGCGCGGCAAAGTTGTTTATGAGATGACGTGCGCGCTGTGTCACAACCCGGACGGCATGGGCAAACCCGGTCAGTTCCCGCCGCTGGCCGGCTCGGAATGGGTGAACACGCCAGGCGCCAACCGCCTCATTCGGATTCCGCTTGTTGGACTGGCCGGCCCCATCAAGATCAATGGTCAGGAATGGAATCTGGCGATGCCCGCCATGGGCGCCTCGTTGTCGGATGACGATCTCGCTGCGGCGCTCAGTTACATCCGGCAAGCATGGGGCAACAAAGCTCCGCCGGTGACGG